>DATKFL010000274.1:0-10050 GCA_035511355.1 Dongiaceae bacterium | reverse complement strand
GGCCTGCAGCCGCTTCGGCGGCCCCGGCCAGCCGGCGGGGGGACAGTGCGCCACCCTCGTGGTCGACCGGGCATCGCTGTTCGATTGCGCCGGCCCGCTCGCGATCACGGTCTTCGACGCCAAGTGCCGCGTCGTCGGAGGCGGTGCCACGACATCGCTCGGCGGCGCCTGCACGACGGACGCCGCCTGCGGGACGGGGGGTGTCTGCTCGGCGGCGCTTCCGTCGTTGACCGCGCAGGTGGTCTCCGCCAGCGACCCGGGGAAGACGGTGACCCTCCTGCCGATCGCCGGCTCCCCGGGACTGTTCCGCGGTTCGATCGAGATCTCGACCACGCTCGCCGACGTGACGCATCTTTTCGTCAAGCCGGGATCCGACACCGCGTACTCGGTCTATTACCAGGACCCCCTGTGCGACGGCGATCGCGATGGCCAGGCGGCCGAGGACGACTTCGCCAACCTCGACGGCGACGGCGTCCCGACCGCCGCCGACAAATGCCCCGAAATTTACGACCCGGCGCAGACCGACACCGACGGCGACGGCATCGGCGATCTCTGCGACGACTGCCCGAACGTCGCGAATCCCGGACAGCAGGATGCCGACCAGGACGGCGTCGGCGACGCCTGCGAGTACGACGACATCGACGGCGACACCATCCCGAACCTCAGCGACAACTGCCCGGACGTCCGCAACCCGAACCAGGCGGACATCGAGGGCGACGGGCGCGGCGATCTCTGCGACACGCTCAAGACCTCCGGCGTCACCTTCGGGACTTCGGCGGGGGCCGCCGACTGCGTCTCCGGCACCTGCACCAGGCCCGGCATCGCAGTCGGCGCCACCTGCACGATCGACGAGGACTGCATCCGCTCCTGCGATGCGACCGGTCACTGCTCGAACTCGGGCGGTTACGTCTCGCCCCTCCCGGCGGTCGGCGCCGCCTGCACGACGCACGCGCAGTGCTACCGCGACATCGATCGCGACGCCGACGGGGTGGCCGACGCGCTCGACAACTGCGTCCTCGTGGCGAACAACCAGGTCGACAGCGACGGCGATTTCCTGGGCGACGCGTGCGACGCCGACTGCGCCGGCGTGACCACGACCTTCGTCTGCCGCGGCTCGGGGATCGCCTGTCCGATGCCGGAGTCCAACCAGGCCGTCTGCAACAACCTCAACGGCCTCGGCAACATCTGCCAGTACTACGTCGCGCACCCGGGCGCCTGCTCGCCGGTGCAGGACGACCTCGACGCCGACGGCATCTCCGACGCCGCCGACGACTGTCCCGGCATCGCGAACCCCGGCAACATCGCTGCCAGCACCCACCAGGCCGACCGCGACCGCGACGGTCGCGGCGATGCCTGCGACCCCGCCGGCGCCCAGGACGACGAGGCCGACGGAATTCCCGACGACGTCGTCACCTTCACCGGAACGGTGGCCTGCCGGCAGGAACCGCTCGCCGATCTCCAGATCGTCCAGGTCTACTATCAGGACCTCGACGGCGACCACGACGTCTTCCCGGACACCGGCGAAACCGGGCGCCTGGTCCTGACGTTGAAGAACCGCGGCGCGCGACTGACCGACGTGCGCCTGATCCTGACGTCGAGCGATCCCGATGTCGCCTGCATCACCGGCACGATTCTCCTCCTGCCGTCGATCGAAGCCGGAGCCACCATCGACGCGGGCAGCTTCGTCGCCGGACAGCCGGGCTGGACCTTCACCGCCTCGAACGCGCTGCAGGCGCTGCCGCCTCCGGCGGCGCTGCCGATGATCGATCTGCGGCTCGACGTCGTGAGCGCGGAGTCGTCGGGGACCCGCACGCCCCTGAACTTCAGCCTGCTCGCCGACGTGAACCAGGCGCCCGGGATCCCGCAGGTCTTCGTGGTGGGGGACGACGGCATCCCCGGGACCTCGGATGACGGCCTGATCAAGGAGTCGTTCGATCTGGACCGCGACGGCGACGGGAACTACACCGTGCTCGACACCTTCCGGCGCGCCATCAGCCCCGGCCAATACCGCGGCACCTGCAGCAACGCGCCGCGCACGTACTGCCAGACCGCCGCCGATTGCCCGGCCGCGAATCCGGCGGCAATCTGCCGGTCGGGGTCATACCTGCGCGGCAGCGCGACCGGGACCGATGTCGGCACGGTCGCGGCGGTCGGCTGCGGCGGCTTCGACCTCGGGGACCTCACCCCGCTCTGCGCACTGAACCCGGCCTACCCGATGGACTGGCACCTGCATTGCCCGGTCGGCGCGACGCACTGCCCGAATGTCGAAAGCGGCGCCTGCGTCGGCGGCTGCTCCTACAACACGCCGACCGGCGGGGCGTACGCGCTGTCGCTCCCGAACTCGCTGCATATGGGGGCACACTTCGACCCCGACAGCACCGAGGGCGACACCACGCACCTGCGCACCCTGCAGGGGTTCGTCAGCGCGCCGATCAACCTGGCGCTCACGCCGCGCGCCGGCGACCTCGACCTGTCGTTCTTCCAGATCGCGCGCCTCATGGACAACAACGGCGTCGGTCCCGACAACAACAACCAGTGCGTCGACTGCGGCGACGTGCAGATCCAGATCGATCTCGATGCCAATCCGGACGTTGACGCCTGGGGAACGTGGGACAAGCTGGTCCCGTACCAGAACGTCTACGACCACAAGCCGAACGCCTGGTCGACCTTCGGCTCGTACTACTGCCAGTTCACGCCGGCCGACACCGGCACCGCGCCCCCCAATCCCCGCGGAGTGCACGAGACGATCTGCTATCCGCTCGGCGCCTGGTCGCACTGCGGGTCGACCCTCGGCACCAGTCCGACGACGACGGTCAATTGCCCCGGCCCCGGTACGGTGGATCCGGCCGGCCGCGGTGTCTGGGTGCAGACCCGGTTCGACCTGCACGTCTACGCCGGACAGCGGATCCGCATCCGCTGGATCGCCGAGACGTGGAATCTTGGCGCCGGCTTCGACGACTACCTGCAGGGCGGTGACTTCCCGACCTGGAGCACCTCCACTGACGAGGACGGCTGGTGGCTGGATGACATCGTCGTGAGCGGCGCCGTCGAGAGCCAGGTGGCGCCGGTTCCCGACACCACGCCGCGCACCGGGACCTGTCCCACCGATCCGTGTGATGCGACGCAGGGCGACCATGGCACCGCGGTGGTCCTGAGCGTCACCGACGCGAGCGGTCAGCCGCTCGCGGGCGCCGTCGCGGCGGGGCAGCCGATCCAGGTGCGCGCCTCGGCGTCGACCTTCCCGGGAGGCTGCTCGAGCGGCCTTCCCGAGTTCCAGTTCAGCCGCAACGGCATCGTCGTGCAGCCGTTCGGCGCGCCCTCGACGTTCGCCGACTCGCCCGAGTCGACCGCGCTCTACGCCGTGGGGATGCGCTGCACCGCCGACCCCGGCTGCACGAGCGCGGTCGGCGGATCGGTGCAGGTCGCAGTCCGAAGCGGCGAAGGGGGGGATGTGGCATTCGGCTCCTGGGCCAGCCCGTTCGATCCGACGACCGGCATCACGTACGACCGCGCCACCGGCACCACGACCCTGCGCTGGGGCGGGCCCGGTCCCGAGCCATTCGACCTGTACCGCGGCACGCTGGCGTCGGGGAGCACGCGCGGGCACCTCCTGGCGGGAGCCTGGCTCCTCGACATCTCGGGTGCGTCGGGCGCTCCACCCGCCTGCTTCGCGAGCGGTGTCGCCGGCACCCCGGCCCCCGGCGGCATCGTCGGCGGCGTCAACGGCACGAGCGGAGCGCTCAATCAGGCCGCCGACCCGGACCCGGCGCCGGGGACGACGACCTACTACTTCGTCGTTCCCTCCGGTCCGGCGGGCGCGACGGTCAACGCCTTCGGCTGCGCCAACCCGTCGGTCTGCCGCGGCTCCGGCTGGTGCGAGTTCGGAAGCAATGCGGGGCTGCCCTGCTCGGCGAACGCCGACTGTCCCGGTGGCGGCATCTGCACGATCCTGCCGCCGACGACCTGCAGGACCGACTCAGGTGCGGCGACGGTCGGCGGTTGCGCTCGCCACGCCGTCTGCTCCGGAGGGGGGAACGCCGGCAGGCTCTGCGGGATCGATGTCAGCACCATCTGTACCCCCGGCACCTGTCCCTTGCCGGCGACCGACGTCACCACGCCGGGGGCGCTCTGCCTGAACCTCAATCTCGACCCGCCGCACAGCGGCAGCGGGGTCCCGTCCAACGGGTGCCCGCCACGCACCAGCGTCAGGCGGGTCGTGCGGACGGCGCCCGGGGCGGGGCTCTGCCCCTGAGCGGGGGAGGGAACCGCCTCCGGGCGGCAGAATTTCATTGACCGCTGGCGATCGTGGCGGTAGACGAGTATCAACAGTTGGTGTCTCTCGCTCCCGCTGACTTTGTAACCGCCGAGCCGGCAGGCCGAAAGGCCTGAAGGAGGCCGCATGCGCCGACGTCGAGCCACCCTCGCCCGACCGCTTCCGATTGCCCTCCTGCTCGCCGCCTCCGGCATCGCGCTCCTTCTGGCGGGGCGCCCCGAGCCGCGCGACCTCGGCGAAGGGGCCGACCCGGTCGAGCGGGCCCTGGCGCGCGCCGAGGCAGGCAGGTTTCCCGCCCTGGTGCCGCCGGCGCCGACGGCGCCCCCCGCGGAGTTTGCGGTGTTCGGCGGCCGCCGCACGGCCTTGGTGGAGCCGGGCACGGCGGTACGGGGCCTCCTGCCGACGAGCCTCGGTCCGGCGCCATGGGAGGCGGAGTCCGATCCGCTCCTCGCCGGGCTGCCGGAAGCGCTCCGGCTGAGTCCCGCCGACGTGCATCGTGGGGCGCGCGGTGTCGCCCGGCACGGCCTCAACTTCGTAGCGCTCGACCCCGACTTCGTCGCGCGCTCAGGCGCGGACGCGGCGATCGCCGCTCTCGGCCGGCATGCCCGCATCGTGGCGTCGCTTCCCGAGTTGGTGTTCGAGGTCTGGGTGGAGGCGCCGCAGATCAACGCGCTGCTCGCCGAGCCGGCGGTGGCGCACGTGCGGGCGGCCGAGCCGGCGCACCGGATTTCTCCCGACCTCGGCGCCCTGCCGCGGCTCAGCCGGCACGAGGCGGCGCGGGCGGACCTGCTGGTGCGGGCGACCATCGTCCCGGGGCTCGACGACGACGCGCTGCGGCACCGGATCGAGGCGGTCGCCGGCGTGAGCGAGGTGACGCCGGACCTGTTCGGCGGCGGTTACCAGCTGCGCGTCGACTACCGCGAAGTGGCGCGGTTGGCGCGCCTCGACGAGATCCTCTGGATCGAGCCGGTGTACGACTACCTGCTCCAGAACGCCGAAGGGGTCCCGACGGTGCAGATGGGGTCGGCGGAGGACGGCAACCTCGTGCGGCCGTTCGACGACGCCGGCGTGGACGGCGGCGGCATCGACACCAACGGCGACGGCCGGCGGATCAACGATGGCAGCGACACCATCCCGCCGCAGATCGTCGGCGTGGTCGACAACGGCATCAGCCTCGACACCGCCTCGTTCGCACAAACCCGCACCCAGACGGTCCCGCCCATCCAGATTGACCTTCCCGGCACCCGCCGGAAGGTCCACGCCATCCAGAATGCCGGCGATTCGGGCACCTCGTGCGACGCGCCGCTCTCCGGCGGCAGCACGCATGGGAACGTCGTGGCGTCGATCCTCTCGGCCGACGCTTCGTCGCTCGGCGCCCGGGCGACCCGCCCGGCGCTCGACGGCGCGAGCGCCCCGCTCAACCTCAGCCTCGACGGCGTGGCGCGCGGATCGCGCATCCTGATGGAGGACGCCGCGACGACCGCGGTCTGCACCCTCAACAGCCTGGTCGAGCGGGGCGGCAACGTCTCGCCCGGGTCGCTCCTCGATCGCCTGAACGCCGCGATCTGCCCGACCACGCCGCCCGGCTCGGGAACCTGCGCCACGGTCGGCAGCGGCGGCGGCGCCGACCTGCACGTGGTGGTGCTGCCGTTCGGCGCGCCGCAGAACTTCGGCCCGGTCTTCCAGACCGTCATCATCGGCTCGTATCCCCAGGAAGCGGCCGACGTCGACAAGTTCCTCTACAACAACCGCGACACCATGGTCGTGATCCCGGTGGGGAACAACGGCGGCCTCGTCAACAACAACCGCCTCGGTCTCATGACGGCCGTGTTCCCCGATCTCTTCGACGCGCGCACCGACAACGACAGCCCGTCCGACCCGCATCCGCTCCAGGTGTCGCCGCCCTCGACCGCCAAGAACATCGTCTCGGTCGGGTCGTCCCTCTACGACTGCATCACCTTCTTCGGCTCCATCGACTGCGAGACGCGCCCGAACGGGTTCACCTCGAAAGGACCGGCGAGCGCCGAGTCGCTGCGCATGGCGCCGATCCTCACGGCGCCTTCGTTCGACTTGATCGGCACCCCCTTCACCGGCGGCGTGGCGGTCTTCAGCAGCCGCGACAACGACAACCTCGCGCCGATCGACTCGCAGATCGACGATGCGCACTTCGGCACGTCCTACAGCTCGGCGTTCGTCGGCGGGCAGGCGCTCCTGGTGCGCGACTACTTCCAGCAGGGGTTCTACCCGACCGGCGCGCGCGGTCCGGCCAGCGACCGGATGCCGAAGATCTCCGGTGCCCTGGTGAAGGCGGCGCTGGCTGCCTCGGCCGACTTCGGCGAGACCGTGACCCTTGGGACCGTCGACGGCAACGAGCTGTCGCTACGCCGCTCCCGCGCCCGCGACCTGCCGATCGCCGGCGGTGGGACCGAGATCATCGGCAACAACGAGCAGGGGTACGGTTCCGGCGTCCTGACGCAGGTGCTGCCGCTCGCCAACTGGCCGGACGGCTTCGTGCTCCACCCGGCCTCCGGCGCGCCGCGCGAGTACCCGGCCGCGGGCCTCCTGGTCTGGGACACGCTGTCGACCGGGGAACCGGTAATCGACAACACCGGGCACACCAGCGCGGGCCACCTCTTCCGGCTCGCCTCGCCCGACGTCGGCACGACCGCCGTGGGCGGCGTGGCAGTGGCCCGGGCGCAACTGCGTCTCGCGGTCGCCTGGCCCGATCGCCCTTCGGCGGCCGGTTCGGGAGGGCCGCTGGTCAACGACCTCGACCTGCTCCTCGAAGGGCCGGGCCCGGACAACTGCCTCGACCCTTCCGACGTGAAGCCGGACGGGAGCGCCTGTCCCGGCGGCAGCGCCGCCGACAACGTCTTCTACGACGGCAACCGGTACGGCACGGCGAACAGTGCCTTCCTGGATCAGTGGTCGAAGCCGCGCGGGGCGACCGGGGAGCTGCACGACAAGCGCAATCCCCAGGAAGCGATCCACCTGAGCGCCGACCCGAACAACGATCTCTCGAACGCCGATTCGTCGCTCTACCTGGGACGCTGGCGGGTCACGGTGAAGCGCGGGCTCGGGGGAGCCGTGCCCGGGTCGCTCACCATCGGCGCCGCGGCGAGCGAGGACGCCAACGGCAACGGCCGCCTCGACACCGGCGAGGACGGCAACGCGAACGGTCTTCTCGATCTCCCCGGGCAGGACTTCGGTCTCGTGGTCTCCGGGCCGGTCTTCCTCGACGAGGCTCCGCCGGCGATCGGTCCGGCATCATTCCCGGCCAGTCGGATCACGTTCGATCGGACGCGCTACGGCTGCGCCGCCGCGGCCGGGCTCTCGGTTCTCGACGGCACGGCGGGCGCCGGGCCGTCGCGATCGAGCGGGGCGACGACGCTGCAGGTCCTGAGTGCGGCGGGCGCCGTCACCGACACGGAGAGCGGACTCACCTTCGCCACCGGCACGGCTGCTGGCGCGACCGCGTCGTCCGGTCTGCCGGTCCGCCTCGCGGCGCCGGCGGTGCCCGGCAACGGCATCCTCGAGGCCGACAGCGGTTCGATCCTCCTCGCGACCTACGCCCCGGCGGGACAGCGCGCCGTGGTGGCGCGCGCGCCGGTCGACTGCAACCCGGATCTGATCGGCGGCGTCTTCCTCACCGAGAACGGCGCGCAGCAGGGCCCGGTGTCGATCCAGGGCGGCTGCGATGACGATGCCTTCCCGGACGCGGGCGAGGTGGTGTCGTATGGCATCGCCCTCCGGAACCGCGGGCGCTCCGCCGGGTACGCGCACGTCACCGCGACATTGACGCCGTCGGGGCCGGGCGCCGGGGCGGTGCGTGTTCTCGACTCGCCGAAGGATCTGGGCCTTCTCCCCGCGGGCGCCACGACCGCCGCGTTCTTCGAGGTGTTCGTCGATCCGGCCGCGCTCGCGGCGCTGCCGGTGGCGTCGCGCATCGTGACCATGGGCCTGACGCTCGACGCGAACGAGCGCGGCATGCCTCTTTCACGCCAGTCGTACGCCTTTACGCACGCGCTCGGCTCCGATCGCGACGAGCGCTTCTTCTCCACCGACCATCCGACCGGCGGTCGCGAGGTGCGGGATCTCGATCGCGACGCGGTCATCACGCGCGTCGGTCGTTTCGACGCGACGACCGAGATCGCGCTGCCGCGCGAGGACGTCACCTTCACGACCCTGTTCAGCGGCGGCAACGTGCCGCCCGGCCATTTCACCAACGAGCTGGGAGAAGATCTGGACCTGAGCAACAGCTTCACCGGCTCAGAGCGCGATGTCATCCCGAACGGCGTCGTCGACCGCGGCCTCCTGAACTCGAACAACCCGGCCGACCCGGCGCACCGGGTCCCCTGGGATCTCGATCGCAACGGCGGCGGCTGGGTTCCGTTCCGGCACTCGTCGTCGATTCCGGGAAGCCTGCCGGCCAGTCCGCTCTGGGAGCGGGGGAATCGTCCGGTCTGCGGCTTCCAGACGGCGATGCTCGACGCCGATCCGGTGACTCCCGGCAACCAGACGAGCTACGGGTACTGGCACACCGGCGACGGCAACGCCGCGACCCCCTCGGTGGTCGCCACCGCCTGCGACAACCAGGCGCAGCCGAGGGATTCCAACTCGCCCGCCAAGACCGAGCACCTCCTCGACGTCCTCGAGTCGCCGATCGTCGCCAAGGTGAACCAGGCGGCCGACAGCCGCGGCTTCCCCTACAGCGTTGAGTTCCAGCGGTTCGCGATGAACCTGAACATCCAGACGCTGGATTCCTACGCCGGCGGCGGCATCGACATCGACAACGACGTCGACGACGACGGCGTCAACAGCCTCCTGACCCAGCATCTCGACCAGTACTACGAGCGTCGCGCGGGCGGCTGGCCGAACGGGGTCTTCCGGTTCGCAGGGCAGTATTTCGGCACCGGCGGCGGCATCAACCCCGCGAGCGTCGTTCCGCCGCAGCGGACCTTCGGCCCGTTCGTCAATCCGAACTCGAGCCCGACTTTCGACGGCGACGAGAGCGGCTTCACCGGATTCACTTCGAACCTGAACCCCAACTCGTCGTCGCCGATCCCGGTCGCGCCGCCCGATCTCCTGCCTTACCCGCTGCCGAATGCGCCGCGGCCGGGGATTTGCGACGGCGGCGCCAACGACGGCGGCCCCTGCCAGACCGCCACCGCCCCGACCGATTGTCCGGGCGGCGTTTGCACGATGTCCGACAACACCATCGCCGGGCCGGTGCGCAACTTCGACGCCTCGCTCGTCGGGTACGAAGGGGGCCAGGCGCACGTCGTGAATTCCACCGGGATCGAAGATTACATGTTCTTCCTCCCGGGCCCGGCCGGCACGCGCTGGCAGATCGGCATCGGCTTCTGGGCGATCGAGAGCACGACCGGCGACACCGACTACGGGGCGACCATCGACGACCCGGTCTTCGAATGGCTCGAATGGCACCCCGAGGACGAAGCCGCGCTCGGCCGACCGCCGGCCTGCAGCCGCTTCGGCGGCGTCGGCCAGCCGGCAGGCGGACAGTGCGCCACCCTCGTGGTCGACCGGTCGACGCTGTACGAGTGCGCCGGACCGTTCGTGGTCACCGTTTTCGACGCCAAATGCCGCGTCGTCGGCGCCGGCGCCACGACATCGCTCGGCGGAGCCTGCACCACCAACGCCGCCTGCGGCACGGGGGGAGTCTGCTCGGCGGCGCTTCCGTCGTTGACCGCGCAGGTGGTCTCCGCCAGCGACCCGGGGAAGACGGTGACCCTCCTGCCGATCGCGGGCTCCCCGGG
>DATKFL010000273.1:0-6616 GCA_035511355.1 Dongiaceae bacterium | reverse complement strand
CCGCGATGCGGCTCTTGAATTCCACCGTCTCCGGGGGGAGGCAGGCCTTGTCGCTGCAGGCCTGGTAGGTGAGCCGCGCCACGACATCGACGCCGCCCGCGGCGGCCGCGTCGCGCGGCGTCCGGAGGCGCGGCGTGATCGCGACCTCCTTCTCGTAGACCGACAACTGCTCGTCGGCGAACGCAAGCCGGACCAGGTGCCCCTCGGGGTAGTCGATCCCCTCGACCGTGGCGCCGCCGGTCTCGGTCACCTGGACCTTGGTGCCGATCAGGTAGTCGAGCGTCGGCTTCGACGAGTTGATGTGCCAGCCGCTCTTGATCGTCAGGCGCACGGTCGCCCGCGCCACCTCTCCGGGGCGGACCGGGCCATCGGGCTCGCTCCAGGCCGACTCGACGACACGCTCGCGATTGGCGCGGCCGACGACCGTTCCCGGGATGACCCGCGGCGCCGCCGGGGTCGCGGTGGTCGCCGCGCTGGCGGTGGCGACGAGCCCTCCCTCCGCCGGCTTCGCGGCCGACGCCGAGGCCGAGGCCGCCGCGCGCACCGAGTCGCGCGCCAGGATCAGGTAGGGGTAGGAGGACGGCTGCGCGCGCATCGGGGCGGCGGCGCGGTCGACGGCGCGCATCGCGGCGCGCATCAGCCCGGCGTCCCTGGTCAGGAGCGACAGCCGCGCCAGGTTCTCGACCATCATCGCGTTGCCGCCCGGGAGCGCCTCGTCGTTGAACCGCACCGGCCGGACGAACAGCTCGTCCGACGGCGCCGCGCGGAACCAGCCGCCGCGCGCGTCCTCGAAGCGAGCGGCGTCCGCGAGAATCGCCACCGCCGCGCGCCGCCATCCGCCACCCGGGTCGACCGCGTCGAGATCGAGGAGCCCGCGCACGAGCAGGGCATTGTCCTCGAGGACCCCGGGTGGCCCGACCCGGCCCTCGCGCCACGACACCCGGAGCGTCCCGTCGGCGCCGCGCAGGTGACCGAGCACGAAGGCGGCGGCCGCGCGCGCTTCCTTCAGGTAGTCGGGGTTCTGGGTGGCGCGGAAGCCGGTGGCGAACGCGGAGATGGCGAGGCCGTTCCAGCCGGCGAGGACGTTGTCGTTGCGCGCCGGGGCGGGCCGGCGGGCCCGCGCCTTGAACATTGCGGCGCGCGATTTCTCGAACGCACGCCTCCAGGTCTCGAGATTCAAACCGCGCTCGGCGGCGAAGCGCTCATCCCCGACCGCGGCGATCAGGACGCTGCGGCCGTCGGGGAGACTCCCCTTGTCGGTCACGCCGAAGTACTCCGCGACCCGCTTCGCCTCGTTCGGCCCGACCGCCGCGCCGATCTCGGCCGGCGTCCAGGTGTAGTAGCGCCCTTCCTCGCCCTCGGTGTCGGCGTCGAGCGAGGCGGCGAAGCCGCCCGACGGCGCCTTCATCTCGCGACTCATGAACTCGAGCGTCTCCTCCGCCACCAGCCGGAACTCGGGTCGATCGGTCTGCCGCCAGGCGACCAGGTACAGCGGCACGAGGAGCGCGTTGTCGTACAGCATCTTCTCGAAGTGCGGCGTGCGCCAGGCGGCGTCCATGGTGTAGCGGTGGAAGCCGCCGCCCACCTGGTCGTACAGGCCGCCGCGCGCCATGGCGACCAGGGTCGTCGTCGCCATCTGCAGGGCATCCTGGTCGCCGCGCTCGCGGTGCGCGCGGAGCAGGAGCGCCAGGGCGCCGTGCGGCGGGAATTTCGGCGCGCGGCCGAACCCGCCATGGTCACGGTCGTAGGTGGTCTTCAGCTCCGCGACCGCGGCGCCGAGGAGGTCGCTCGTCGGGTCGTCCCCCCCCGGCCCCCCGCCCGCCGCCTGCATGTCCTCGACCGCGCGCCGGATCGATTCCGCGCCGGCGATCACCTCCGCCCGCCGCGACTTCCACGCCCCCGCGATCTGGGTCAGGAGCTGCGCGAAGCGATCGCGCGGGTAGTAGGTCCCCCCCTGGAACGGCTTCAGGTCGGGGGTCAGGAAGAGCGACATCGGCCAGCCGCCGGCGCCGGTCGTGGTCACCACGGCGTCCATGTAGATGGTGTCGAGGTCGGGACGCTCCTCGCGGTCGACCTTGATGGCGACGAAGGAGTCGTTCAGGAGCCGCGCGATGCCGGCGTCGGAGAACGACTCGCGCTGCATGACGTGGCACCAGTGGCAGGCGGAGTAGCCGATCGACAGGAAGATCGGCTTCAACTCCTTCTGCGCCCGGTCGAAGGCGGCCTCGCCCCAGGGGTACCAGTCGACCGGGTCCTGCGCATGCTCCCGGAGATACGGGCTGCTCTCCCCCGCGAGCCGGTTGGCACGCGCCTCGGCGGGCACGAACAGCGCCGCGGCGAGGAGGAGGAGCGGCAGGAGGCGCGCACGCCGCGCGATCCGATCAGGGCGGTTGGCGGACCCGAAGAATCTCTCGGTGCGCGACATAGGGCCGGTATTCTACCGCAGCGATCGACCTTGGCCCCGTCGCCGCGCTCGACGTAGACTCCCCCCTTCCGCCGCACCCGGCGGATTTCCGGAGGATCGATCGATGCCGCGCCTCACCGCCCCGGCGGCCTTCGCTGGTCTCATGGCGCTTCTTCTGCCGCACGCCGCCGTCGCGGCCGCCGCGACGCCCGCTCCGGCGACCCCCGAGGCGCTCCTGAAGGCGCTGACCGGGACCTGGAACGCCACGATGCAGATCGCGGCGCCCGACGACACGCCCCCTCAGGTGATCAACGCGCTCGAGGTGAACCGGCTCGGCGGCGACGGCGGCTGGATCGTGAGCGAGTTCACCAGCCAGATGGAGGGACGCCCGTTCGAAGGGCATGGCCTCCTGGCCTGGAACCCCGCGACCGGAAAGTTCCGCCGGGTCTGGGCCGACGTCACCGCGCCGACCCCCTGGCGCTCCGAGGGGACCTGGGACGCCGCCACCCGCACCCTGACGATGTGGATCGAGACGTTCGACTCGAGCGGCCACCCGGTGCGCTGGCGGGAAGAGACCCTGTTCAAGGAGGACGGCAGTCGCACCTTCACGATGTACGCCCCCGGGCCGAAGAACACCGAAGCGGCGCCGATCACCATCACCTACCGGAAGCGGCTCGAAGGGGCGCCGCCGGCGCAGGTCCGCCCGGCGCCCGCCCCCCCGAGCCCGGAGCACCGTCGTCTCGGGCGCGGCGTCGGCACCTGGAACGCCCGCCTCGAGACCGCGAAAGGATCGCCCCTCGATCCGAAGATCACGAAAGCGGTGGAGGTGAACACCCTCTGCTGCGACGCGCTCTTCCTGGTGACCGATCTCGACGGCGCCGCGAAGAAGACGCACTTCGCCGGGCACGGCCTGGTCGGGTATGACCCCGACGCGAAGCGCTACTGGAGCGCCTGGGTCGACACCGCCACGCGCAATCTCGGGGTGAACCAGGGCGACTGGGACGAGGCGAACAGCACCCTCACCTTCCCGCTCGAAGATCCCGGCGGCGCGACGCCGGGACCGACCCGCGAGACGATCGCCTATCAGGCCGACGGCGCGCACACCCTGACGCTCTGGGCGCGCGGCGCCGACGGCAAGGAGTTCGCCGGCGTCGTCATCCGGTACGAGCGCGCGAAGGAGAAGACGACGCCCGCCAAACCGACGGCGGCGGAGCGCTGAGCCGATGCGCCGCACCCGCCGGCCGCTCATGGTCGCCGGCTTCCTCGGCGCGGCGGCGTGGTGTGCGACCGTGGACATCCGGGCCGTCGATCACGACCTGGCGAAGGACCTCCGCGAGCGGTACGAGGGGCGCACCCTGCGGCTGCGCGTCGACCTCCGATCGGCGACCACCGCCTCCGAGCCGAACCGGATCACCCTCGACGGGATGGGATATGGACGCGAGACGGCGCCGGTCCTGTTCTACCGACTCGAGGCGGTCTGGGTGGAGCGGGTGACCAGCGAAGGGGGCGCGCGCCTGTCGCTCACGATCTACCGGAGCCAGGACGAGGCGCTGCGGATGCGCGCCGTCTCGATCCCGTCGGCGGTCACCGGCAACCCCGCCGGCGCGAACACGATGGGCGCCTATGCCCGCGGTGGCAGCACGTCGGTCTTCGTCGAGCTGCGCGCCGGAAAGAAGGACCCCGAGGCGCAACGCCGCGAAACCGATGCGCTGATGGCCAGCCTCTTCTATCTGGAGGGTGAGCCGGCGCGCTCGGACCTCGAGGCGTTCGTCCTCGAGCATCGCTCCTGGTCGGTGAGCCGGCTGTCGTCGATCACCGGGCTCAAGCCCGACGAGGTGCGCGCCCTCACGACCGCGCCGTCGACGGAGCCGGTGGCACCGCCCCCGGCGACGCCGCCCGCAACTCCCCCCTAGCCGAATCGCACCCGGGCGAAGTGCCGCTTGCCGACCTTGAGGAGATAGGTCGCGCCGGATGCCGCCGGCAGGGTCGCCGCGGCGTCGCCGACCCGCGCCCCGTCGACGCTCACCCCTCCCTGTTCGATCAGACGGCGGGCCTCGCCGTTCGACTTCGCAAGACCGAGCGCCACCAGGAGCTTCGGAACCCAGATCGGCTCGGCCGAAGCCGGCAACGCCGACTCGGTCACCTCGTCGGGGCTCTCGCGGCGCGCGAAGATCCGGTCGAACTCCGCGGCCGCCTCGCTCGCCGCCGCCTCGCCGTGGTAGTCGGCGACCAGGCGCTTCGCGAGGTCGACCTTCGCCTGGCGGGGGTGGAGCGTCCCGTCGGCGACCGCGCGTTGCTTCGCGTCGATCGCCGCCGCGGTGAGATCGGTGCAGAGGGTGTAGTACTTCCACATCATCGCGTCGGAGACCGACATCGCCTTGCCGAAGATTTCGCGCGGCGGCTCGTTGATGCCGATGAAGTTGCCGAGCGATTTCGACATCTTCTCGACCCCGTCGAGCCCTTCGAGGAGCGGCAGGGTCAGCACGACCTGGGGTTCGAGCCCGTACTCGCGCATCAGGTCGCGCCCGACGAGAAGGTTGAAGGTCTGGTCGGTGCCGCCCATCTCGACGTCGGCCTTGAGCGCCACCGAGTCGTAGCCCTGCGCCAATGGATACAGGAACTCGTGCAGACCGATCGGCTGGCCTGATTTGTAGCGCTTCGAGAAGTCGTCGCGCTCGAGGAGCCGCGCCACGGTGTACTTCGCGGCCAGGGAAACCAATCCCGCCGCCCCGAGCTTCCCGAGCCAGCGGCTGTTGAAATCGACCACCGTCCGCTTCGGGTGGAGGATCTTGAAGACCTGCTTCTTGTAGGTCTCGGCGTTCGCCTTCACCTGCTCGCGGGTCAGGACCGGGCGGGTCTTCGACTGGCCGGTCGGGTCGCCGATCATCCCGGTGAAATCGCCGATGAGAAAGACGACGCGATGCCCGAGATCCTGGAAGTGCTTCATCTTCCGGATGACGACGGCGTGGCCGAGGTGCAGATCCGGCGCCGAGGGATCGAAGCCGACCTTCACCGTGAGCGGCGTCCCCGACGCGGCGGAGCGCTCCAGCTTCGCGAGGAGCTCCTCCTCGCGGATGATGTCCACGGCGCCTTTCCGGAGGTAATCGAGTTGCTCGCGCGCCGGCGCGAAGGCGGTCTTCCCGCGGCGGGCGGCCGGGGTGCTCGCGGACGAGCGGCCGCCACCGGATCGGCCGCGGGTTCTGGATGATGCCGCCATGCGCCTCCCCGAAGGGGGCTCATCCTACATCAGCCCTCTCTCCTTCAGGCTGACGTAGCCGCGCCGGCTGACGATCAGGTGGTCGTACAGACTGATCCCCATCAGCTCGCCGGCGCGCTGCATGGCGCGGGTGAACTCGACGTCGTCGCGGCTCGGATCGAGCGAGCCGGACGGATGGTTGTGCACCAGGACGAACGCCAGCGCCGAGTGCGCCACCGCCGGCTGCAGCACCTCGCGCGGATGGGTGCGCGTCGTGTTGAGCGAGCCGATCGAGACGGTCTCCTTGAGGAGCAGGCGGTTCTGCGCGTCGAGGTAGAGCGCCACGAGGTGCTCCTTGCGCGCCGCCTTCAGTTCGCGCACCAGGGCGTACGCTTCGGCCGGCGAACCGACGCGCGGCTCCTCGGCCGGCGGCAGGAGGAGACGCCGGCCGATCTCGAGGCAGGCGATCATCTGGCAGGCGCGCGCCCGGCCGATGCCGGGGTGCGACGCCCAGTCGTCGAGGCTCAGCCCCGCCAGCCCCTGCGCGCCGTGCTTCGCGACCAGGGATTCGGCGACCTTCAGCACGCTCCGGCCGCGGATGCCGCTGCCGAGCAGGATCGCCAGGAGCTCGGTGTGACTCAGCCCGCGCGCGCCGAAGCGCTGCATCTTCTCGCGCGGCCGGAGGGTCGTCGCGGGGGCGTCGCGCGCCGCCGGGTCCGCCGGCGGCGTCTCGGAGAGCGCGGGGGGATCGGCCGGGTAGTCGATCGGCATGTGACGCGGTCCAGCAAGCGACGTGCCGCGCCGGCGGCGGGGCGTTCGGGGCGCGGCGATGGGCAGACAATGGGCCGCCCGCGTCCGCCGGCGGACGGCGGTCGTCCGCGGCGTGCGCGCGGAAGCCCGGCGAGCCACGGCAGGTCCGGCCGTCGCCGGCTCCCGGACCGGCTCCTAGTCGGCGCCGAGCACGCGGCGCCCTTCGATCCGGAGGCGCCCCGAGAAATACAGCGCGATGGCGCGGC
>DATKFL010000272.1:0-15504 GCA_035511355.1 Dongiaceae bacterium | reverse complement strand
GTGCTCAGGAGACGCGACTGCAGGATGGCGTCGCGGTTCGCCGGGGTGTAGCGACAGTTGACGCTGCGCCCGGCGAGGTTGATGACGACGTCGGCGCCGTCGATCTCGTCGGTCCAGGGACCGATCGTGGCGGCGTCCCAGGCGACCACCGGCCACGGCGCCCGCCCGGGCGATCGGCTCAGGACGACGACCGCGTGCCCGTCGCGCGTCAGCGCGCGCGCCAGCACGGTGCCGACCTGGCCGGAGCCACCGGGCAGAACGACCTTCACCTCAGTCCCCCAGGAAATACTCCACGGTGGTCACCACCCGGACTTTCTTGAATTCCGGCGAGAAGGCGTCCCGGTCGTCGATCGTGAAGTACCCCTGTTGCGCCTTGCGGATTGCGCCGACCTTGCTCCCGGAGTCCTGGGCGAACTGCTCGGCGGCGTGGCGGGCGTCGCGGGTGGCGGCGGCGATCATTTCGGGCTTGATGGCGTCGAGGCCGGTGTAGTCGTACTTGGTGCGGTACTCGAAGGACTGGATGAGCGCGACCCCCTGCTTGACCAGGTCGCCGGAGCGGTCCATCGCCTTGCGGGCGACGTCCAGCTTGGTCGTGCGGACGGTCACGGTCGCTTCGGCGACGTACCGGTCGATCGGGCCGCCCTCGCCGCGACCCATTCCCTGCGCCTGGCGGTCCTGGATGCGCGGCGCCGAGGCGCTCATCTCTTCGGGCGCGAAGCTCGGCCCGAGGAACGCTTCGACCTTCTTCGTCGAGTCCTCGACACGGCGCTGGAGGGCGACCAGGTCGTTGTCGGTCACCGTGAAGACGATCGGCCAGATGAGGAGATTGGCGGCGACCTCGCGCTCGGCGAGCCCCTTCACGGTCACGAAGCGGTCGGCGGCTCGCGCCCGGTACAGGGCGCCGGCGAGAAGCCACCCGGCGAGCGCGAGACCCGCCGCGAGCGAGAGTCCGAAGACCGCGGCCGCCTTGACCCGGGTGTCGGGCGAGGTGTCGGCCACGCGCGCGCTATCCGGTCGCCGAGTTGCGGGCGTGGGTGGGGGGGTCCACCTTGGCGTCGGCGTAGTTGGTCTTGATCTCCTTCTCGAGATCATGGGCGCGCTCGGTCGACAGGGAGTGGTTGCCGAAGAAGAAGTTCTCGAACTTGCTCCCCTCGGGGTACTTGGCGGCGAAGCGGCGCCACAGGTTCGGCGCCTTCGACACGTCGTAGCCGGCCTCGTAGACGTAACGCAGGCCGACGCGGTCGGCCTGGTCCTCGTACTCGCGGCTGTAGGCGTTGCCGAAGGTCGTGACCCCGAGCGCGGTCGCGCCCTGGGCCGCGCTCTTGAGGAGGTCATTGCCGATCATCTCGGAGCCGACCGCCGCCACCTGCCCGGCGATGCCGCTGACCATGCTCTTCGAGGCCTGCTTGCGGCTGTGCTCCTGGGTCGCGTGCGCCAGCTCGTGGCCGATGACGATCGCCAGCTCGTCGTCGTCCATGTCCGCCATCAGCCCGGAGAAGACGTAGATGGAGTAGTTGGCCATCGCCATGGCGTTCCACTCCTTGTTGTCGACGACGTAGATGCGCGGGGTCTTCGGATCGATGTAGGACGGCAGCAGCCGGTCGACGATGCGCCGGCAACGCTCGACCTGGGGGCCGTCGGTGTGCAGGGCACCCAGGACCTGCTCCTTGCCGTCGGGGCCGGGCTCGTAGACCTTTTTCGCCTTGACGTACGCCTGCTCGGCCTGGTTGGTGCCGTTGATCAGGTCCTCTTCGCCGAACGACATGCCGTTCTTCTTGGCGGTGATCTCGCGCGCCACGACGACGCCGTCGGCTCGGCGGTCGCCTTTGACCTTGAGTTCGTAGCCGAGCGGCGTGGTGGCGAGCGACTTGGCCTTGCCGCCGCCCGTGAACTTCGTCTTGCCGGTCGCCTCGACCCGCTGCGCGTCGACGATGATGAGGTTCCCCTTGCGGAAGTCGAGGAAGCCGCTGAGGGACGTCGACTTGCTCGAGCCGGCGGAGGCCGGGGCAACGACGGCGCCGAGGAGGACGAGAGCCGCGACCCGTGCGAACGGGACTCGGCGGTGGCCGAACGGGATCAGGCTCATGGGTTCACCTTTGTGGTTCCGGGAATGATATCAAGGTCGGGGCCTGGAGCGACAGGTCCCGGACGGCCGCGCCCGGTTGACAGCGCGCGGCGGCGATCCTACAGTCGGGGACAGCGATGGAAACGAAGCGGCGCTGCGAGTTCGACGAGAACCGGCTGCTTCTCAAGATGAAGCAGTCGATGCCGGCCGACGTCGCGCGCATCACTCCCGTGGTCGACGGCGTGATGGAACTGGTGCGCGGCATGGGTTGCGCCGTCGGCAAGGAGTTCGAAGTCGAGACGGCGCTTCGCGAGGCGCTGGCGAACGCCATCGTGCACGGCTGCGGCCGGGATCCGGACAAGGAGGTCGAGTTCGTGGTGGCCTGCGACGAGGAGCGCGGCATGCTGATCGTCGTGCGCGACCCCGGTCCGGGGTTCGACCCGGCGGCGCTCCCGAGCCCGGTCGAGGGGCAGCAGGTGTTCGAGACCCACGGCCGTGGCATCTACCTGATCAACCAGTTGATGGACGAAGTGCGCTTCGAGCGCGGCGGGACCGAGATCATCATGAAGAAGCGGCCATGAGGGCGCGCGAGGTTGCCAGGAATGCGGGTCGGGCGCTCACCGGGCTGTTCCGCGCGGGGGCGGTGCTCGCCGCTCTGACGCTCGCGGCGGGGCCGATCTTCGCCGGCGACGGCAAGGAGGCGCCCGCCGCCTCCTGTCAGCCGCGTCTTCAGACCTTTTTCGCCGCCGATTTCACCGATGCCGCCTACCAGCAGAAGGCCTACAACAAGGTCGCCGCGGTCTGGAAGCGTCCCCCGGCGCTGCCGGCGGCCGGCGCCAAGGCGGTGGTCATCGTCAGCATCGCGCGCGACGGCAGGACGGGGCCGCCGCTCCTGCACATGAAGAGCGGCTCCGATCCGTGGGACGCGGCGGCGATCCTGGCGGTGACCAGTGCGTCGCCGTTCGACGCGTTGCCGAAGTCGTATCCACGCGACATCGTTGAGGTGCACTTCCACTTCGAGTGCGCCCGGCCCGGACGGTAGGCGAGTGGCGCGATCCGACACCGCGAAAAAAACGCAGGGCGGCGCGGGAACGGGCCCGGGCCGCGCCGGGCGGGGCAGCGCCGGAACGCGGCGCCGGAGCATGTCGCCGGCCGCCGGCGGATGGCTGCTCGCCGCCGCGGTCACGGTCATCGCGGCCGCGGCCGGGGTGACGCATGCCATCGTGGTCGCCGGTGAACCCGGGTTCCCGCTCGACGACGCCTGGATCCATGTCCGCCTCGCGCAGCACGCGGCGGCGGGCGACGGGTTGCACTTCAACCTCGGCCAGCCGGGCGCGACCGCGACCGCGCCCCTCTGGTCGCTGCTCCTGGCGGTCGCCGATCGGATCGGGCTCGGCACCCCGTGGGCCTCGTACGCCTGCGGCGTCGGGGCCAGCCTGCTGCTCGCCTGGAGCGCCGGCCGGTTCGTCAGCCGCGCGGTCGGCGACCCGGCCGCCGGCGCCGCGACCGCCCTGCTTCTCGTCTCGACGCACCCGTTTCCGTGGCTGTCGATCTCCGGGATGGAGGCGACGCTGGCGGCGGCGCTCACGATCCTCACCATCGAGGCGGCGAGCACGGCGCGCACCGGGATGGCCTTCTTCCTGGCGGCGCTGGCGGCGGCGACCCGGCCCGAGCTGCTGATCCTCCCGCCGCTCATCGTCATCGCGACCGCCTTCCGCAAATGGAATCAGGCGAGCTTCGTCCTGCTGGCGATGGGGGCGGTCGCCGCCTGCGCCGCGCCGTTCGCGCTGAACCGGGTGACCGCCGGCGCCTGGCTCGCCGGTTCCCTTTCGGCGAAGGTGGGCCAGCACGGCGTCCTCGCGGCGCTGGTCGCCGGGAGTCCGCGGTCGATCCCGGGCATCGTGACGACCAACGTGCCGGCGTACGCGCGCGTGGCGGGCCAGGCGCTCTGGGCCGACAACGGCCTCCTCCTGGCGTTGGCCCTGCCGGGCGTCATTCTTCTGGCGCGGAGGGGGGCCTATCTTCTATTAATAGCGCTCGTGGCGCTGCCGGTCGCCATGGCGACCCTTGCCCCCTTCGGGGGCGCCGACTTCCACGAGCAGCGCTACCTGGCCCCGCTGGCGGCGCTCGTTTTTGTTTCGGGGTGCGCGGCGCTCGGTGCCGCGGCGGTTCGCGCCGGGCGCGGCCTCCTGATCCTCGGGACGCTGGCCGCGCTGGCGCTGTCGGGCTATGGATCGTGGCGTGCCCTCGAGCGCTATGCCGTCGAGGTGAAGAACATCACCGAGATGCAGGTGGCGGTGGCGCGCTTCCTCGCCTCGACGCGCGAGGGACCGGGGCTGGTCGCCACGAACGACATCGGCGCCATCGGCGCGCTCACCTCGGCGCCGATCCTCGACCTCACCGGCCTCGCCTCCCCGGAAATCCTCCCGTACCTGCGCCAGAAGCCGGAGGCCGGCCGGCACAACCTCGGCTGGAACGGCGCGAACGAGGCGGCGCTGCTCACGGCGTTGCGGGAGCGGCGGCCGAACTTCGTGGCCCTCTTCCCGTCGTGGTATCCGAGCCCGGAGTTCCAGCGCCCGCTCGGCGAGCCGGTCTTCCGCGTCGACCTGAAGGACAACCTGATCTGCGGCGACCGGACGATGCTGGTCTTCAAGCCGGACTGGGGGCCGCTGGCGGCGCCGCCGGCCGCCGCCCCGGGGCCCCGCCCTTGACACCTCCGGCCGCACCCCTCTAGCGTTGCGTCGCGGCGCCGTCACGGGCCGTCGGAGGTGAGCGGTCATGGCGTGGTGGATCTGGGTGCTCGCGGGGTTCGTCCTCCTCGGACTCGAACTCGGAACGCCGGGCGGATTCTTCCTCGCCTTCTTCGGCGTGGCGGCGCTCGTCGTCGGCGGCCTCGCCGCGGCCGGCCTCGCCGAGGCGGTCTGGGCGCAGTGGCTCCTGTTCTCGGTGCTGTCGGTCGTGTCGTTGCTGCTGTTCAGGAAGCCGCTTCTCGAGTGGATGCGGCGCCGCGAGCCGGCGCGCCCGGCGGTCGATTCGCTGGTCGGCGAGATCGCCGTCCTGACCGAGGACCTGCCGGTCGGCGGCGTCGGCAAGGCCGAGCTGCGCGGCGCGTCGTGGAGCGTGCGGGCGCGTGCCGGCGTTCCGGTCGCGCGCGGCCGGCGCTGCCGGGTCGAGGAAGTGGACGGATTGACGCTCTGGGTCACCGCGGAGTGACGCCGATCACCGCACGAGGGGGAATTCGATGCTGAGTCCGATGCTGGTCGTCGTGATCGTGCTGGCCGTCCTGGTGCTGATCGTCATCGCCAAGACGGCGGTCGTGGTGCCGCAGCAGAGCGCCTTCGTCGTCGAGCGGCTCGGCAAGTTCTCCGGCACGCTCTCGGCCGGCTTCCACATCCTGTTTCCATTCTTCGACGTCATCCGCTACCGCCACTCGCTCAAGGAGAACGCGGTCGACATCCCCGAGCAGGTCTGCATCACGCGCGACAACGTGCAGGTGCACGTCGACGGCGTGCTCTACATGAAGGTGATGAACCCGGAGCGGGCGTCGTACGGAGTCGCCGACTATCACTTCGCCATCTCGCAGCTGGCGCAGACGACGCTCCGGAGCGAGATGGGGAAGATCGACCTCGACCGCACCTTCGAGGAGCGCACCCACATCAACGTCGCGGTGGTCAACGAGCTCGACAAGGCGTCGGAGCCCTGGGGCATCAAGGTGCTGCGCTACGAGATCAAGAACATCACCCCGCCCAAGGACATCCTGGCCGCGATGGAGAAGCAGATGCGCGCCGAGCGCGAGAAGCGCGCCGTCATCCTGACCTCGGAAGGGCAGCGCGACGCGGCGATCAACAACGCCGAAGGACAGAAGCAGCAGACCATCAAGGCCTCGGAGGCCAGCAAGCAGCAGCAGATCAACGAGGCCGAAGGCGGCGCCGCCGCCATCCTCGCCATCGCCACCGCCACGGCGGAAGGGATCCGCAAGGTGGCCGAGATGATCAAGGTGCCGGGCGGCTACGAGGCGGTGCAGCTGCGGGTCGCCGAGCAGTACATCAACCGCTTCGGCGAGCTGGCGAAGGCCGGCAACACCGTCATCCTGCCGGCCAACGTCGCCGACGTCGCCTCGATGCTGACGGTGGCGATGAACGTGATCGGGAAGCGCGCGACGGATGCGCCACCGGCGCGCTAGCTCGATCGAAGCAGAATCCACCAGACCAGGCGGGGCTCGCGCAGGGCGAGTCCAGCCCACACCAGCACGCCGAAGCCGACCGAGAAGGCGATCGGGAAAGCCCCGCTCCCGGCGCGCACCTGAATGGCGGTGGCTCCGCCCAGGTATCCGGTCAACAGGATCGCCCCGAGGATGGCCGTCCTCGGAATGGCATGAAGAGCGGTGCAGACGAGCAGCAGAATGCCGATGGGAACGATCGACTCCGTCGGCAGCCCCAGATTCTTCGAAGCCTCCATGACCGGCGTCACCCTGAGGACCTTGGTGATCCCGTCGAAAGCGAGGAAGACCACCACGAGACCGGTGATGATGCCTCCCGTCCACAGCCTCCCGTCCGTCGTCATGTTCGTCTCCTTATGAAAGCGGGGAACGGAACATAGCGGACCGGAGGAATTCCGTCTTGTACAGAAACGACAACTGCCGTTCGCCGCGAACGATCTGTGCCGGAGTCTGCCCGATCCAGCGCTTGAGCGAGCGGGTGAAGTGCGGCTGATCGTAATAACCCGCCTCGAAGGCCGCATCGAGGATGGGGACGCCGTGCCTGAGCAGCAGCGTCGCATGTCGCGCGCGCTCGATCTGCCGGATTGCGCCGCGGGTCAATCCCGTCACCTCGAGGAAGCGCCGCTGCTGCGTACGTGATCCCGGTTGGCGCATCGGGCCACGGAGGAGGTCACCGACCAGCCGATCCTCGGCGACCAGTCCCGCTTCCGCGAGTTGCCTCACGAAGGTCTCCGCGTTCTCGAACGTCGGATAGTCCCACGCGGAGCCCTTCAGCCAGAAGGACCGGCTCGCGGCATCGGGTAACGCCACATCGTTCCGATCGCGGAGCGCCCCTGGACGCAGGTGCGGCATGAAACTGCCGAGCTTGAATCGGATGGCGAACCATTCGCCTTGCGCGGGGAACTCCGCCATCGTCGCCCGGGTCTCCGGACCCCGAACGATGAGCGACGTCCTGCCCTGGTGTCGAACGACGACCATCTCCCAGTGACACGCGGCGATCGACTGGAAAGTGCCGGCCCGCTCGCTCCGGCTTCGCCAGACCCTTTCGATCAGAGGCGAGTCGGAGGGGCGATCCTGGAAAACGAGGGCGGGCTCGATACGCACCGTTACGGAATGTCCTGCAGCCGGAGCGCCCCCGGCCACTGGATGAACCGGCCGTTCGAGAAGACGATGTCGCAGTCGATCGCGTCGGTCGGGCCGACCTTTCCGAGACCGTCGGGGAGGCTGTCGGTGGCGTACGACACCAGGACGTACTCCGTCGATTCGCGATTGGTGCCGTACTTGAAGGGCGCGCCCCAGGCGTCGCTGCCGCGCGCCGACGCCAGGGCCGCGACCGGCATCGTCTTCGTGAGGCATCCGGACAGATCGGAGAGACCGGAGCAGGCCGGGAACTTCCCCTCGTGGTCGCGCCCCCAGGCATCGAGGGCGGCGCCGATCTTCTTCATGTCGGACATGGTGCGGCGGCGGTTGCCGAACGTGTACGCCTCGCCGTAGCCAAGCGCGTCGGCCTGCTTCTGGCTGAGCGAGGCGCCCATCACGCCGGTGGTCATCAGCATCCGGATGAAGGTCTTCGCGCCCTGATCGTCCGCCACCACGGCGTTGACCACGAGTGCGCGGCTGCGGTCGTCGGCGACCAGGGTCTTCGCCAGTTCCGCCTTGACGCCCTCGTCGGCGAGGAATTTCGCCTGGATGGCGGCGCGGTCGGTCGGGGTGCCGAGGAGCCGGTCGATGAGGGCGGCGTGCGCGGTCGGATTGCCGAGGACTGCCTCGATCACCTGGCCGCGGGTGGCGTCGTCGGCTAGGTTCTCGAGCGGGTTCTTGGCGCAGCCGGCGAGCGCGAGGGCGCAGGCGAGCGGCAGGGCGATGCTGCGGACATCCCGGTCGAAGTTCGGCATCGTGGGGTTCCTCCGGAGCGTCAGCGGATGACGATGAGAGAGGTCTGCGGCGTGCCGATGTAGCGCGCGCCGTCGGGCCCGATCACGACGTCCTCCTCGAGGCTGGTGTTCAGCTCGTAGTCGAGGGCGTCGGGCTTGACGTAGATGAGCGGTTCGACCGCGAAGACCTGGTCGGGCTCGAGGGTGAAGAAAACGCCGTCGCCGTATCTCTCGCGCCAGTCGGGGCAGAGCATCGGGCCGACGTCGTGCACCTTCAACCCGATCGGGTGGCCGGTGCCGTGCGGGTACTCCTTGAACCCGTCGGCCACGAGCGACTGGCGCGCGGCGGTGTCGACGTCGACACCGCGCGCGCCCGGTTTCATCGCGGCGACGGCGGCGCGATTCGCCTTGAGGGTGGCGTTGAAGAGAGCGTGCAGCCAGTCGGGGGCGCCGGATTCGCCCGCCTTCGTCACGTACGCCATCCGCTGGATGTCGGCGCAGTACTCCTCCCAGGTCGCGCCCCAGTCGATCCGGATGATGTCGCCGGGCTGGATGACCCGGTCGGTCGGCTCGGAGTGACCGCGCTGCGGGCCGACCACGACCGACTCGAATGCCACGCCGCATCCCAGCTCCTTCGCGTGCGCCGCCATCGCGTCGGCGAGCGCCCGTTCGGTCGTCGTGCCGGGGCGGACGGTCTCGGAGCTCAGGGCCCGCGCGAGGATCTGCTGCGACGCCTTGACCGCGGTCTCGAGCGCCGCAATTTCGTCCGGGAGCTTGCGCGCCAGGAGCGACACGATGATTCGCTCGGCCGGGATGAAACGCTTGGCGTGGTCGCCGAGGAACTCCTCGAGATAGGCGCGCATCCCGGCGGTGAGGCCGTCGGCGATCGTGACGTCGCGCGACATGTTGACCGCGATGCTCTTCGGCGCCAGCGCGTCGAGCGCCTTCCTGAGGTGCGGCTTGATCCCTTCCGACTGGTAGGGAACGACCTCGTCGAAGATCCCGGTCTTCTTGATCGGGTCGGTGTCGTACGAGGCGGCGAACGCCAGCTTCCTGAAGCCGCCGGCCCCGGAGCCGCCGCCCGCCTGCGCGAACAGGAACGCCCCGCGCGCCACGATGTGATCCAGCCCGAACACCTTGAGGATCGGGTCCTGGGTGTTCTCGCGGGTGAAGGTGAGCCAGGCGTCGCTCTTCTGCTCGCTCAGGATGCGCGGCAGGAGCGTCTGGATCCGGTCGCGCCTGATCGCGGCATGGTCGATGCGGGTCACGGGGTCTCCTTCGCGGCGGGCTTCACGGCTTCGCGCCCCGGCAGGAGCGCCACGATGCGCAGCGGACCGCCCGAGCCGCCGGCGATCTTCATCGGCAGTGCCGCGACCCAGGCGCCGGTCTCCGGAAGGTAGCCGAGGTGCGCCACGTTCTCGAAGGCCGGGACGTTCGCCTGCATGGCGATCTGGTGCACGATGAAATCCTGCGCCGCGCCGGCGTCGATGCTGGCGGTGTCGATGCCGAGGGCCGCCACCTTGCGCTCCGCGACCAGCGTCCGGGTGGCCTCGGCGCCGTACCCGGGGAAGTGCAGGTGCGCCGCGTCGCCCGGCGTGGCGCTCCCGAAGTAGCGGGCCCGGTCGGGCCAGCGGTCGCTCCAGCCGGTGCGCAGAAGGACGATCACGCCCGCCGGGATGCGGCCGTGGCGCGCCTCCCAGCCGGCGAGGTCGGCGGGCGCCAGTCGGTAGTCGGGGTCGGCCGCCGCCTGCGCGCGCACGTCGATGACGATCGCCGGCGCCATCAGCTGCGACAGCGGCACGGCGTCGGCAGTGCGTCCGGTGGCCGAGAAATGAATCGGCGCGTCGAGGTGGGTGCCGCCGTGCTCCGGGGCGGCGAAGGTGTTGGCGGCGTAGAACCAGCCGCCCGGGGTCGGTCCCTGCGACAGGTTGGTGAGCGTGAATCCCGACGGCGAGGTCGGCCAGTAGAGCGTCGTCGCGTCGAACGGCCAGGTCAGGTCGACCAGCTGCGCGGTGGCGAGGTCGGGCGGCACCGCCGTCGCCACCGACTTGATGTCGCTGAACGGGATGTCGATCGCGGGGTACTCGCGCCAGTCCTTCCAGTCGTGGTGCCACCATTCGTACGGGTAGACGAAGAAGCCCTCCTTCGACATCGCCTCGATGAACAGGTCGCGCACCCGGCGCGGCTCGGCCGGGCCGCCGCCGTAGACGGCATGCGCCTTCTCGGTCATGTCGTCGTACGGGCTCGGCATCGTCACTTCACGCCCGGTCTTGATGTCATAGAGGCTCAGGTCGACGGCGCAGCCGCGGTTGTGCTTCGAGCCGAGCGCCGGGTCGGCGACGTACATCTTCTTGTCCACCGGCGTCAGGTCCCAGAAGAGCTTCGTGATCGACCAGGGGCGGTAGCCGTCGAAGACCAGGAGCCCGTACCCCTGCGCCTTGAGCGACCGGTTGACCCGCACCAGCGCTTCGGCGGCCGGGCGCTGCAGGAACGCGCGCGCCTCGGGGTAGACCGGCTTCCCGGTGAAGTTGTCGGCGCGCGCATAGTGGATGTCGAGGTGGATGGTCGGGTCGAGCGTCACCAGCTCGACCAGGTCGGGCGTCCGGAACGCGCCCGGCTCGACCGGCGGCGCGGTCGCGCTGGTCTTCTGGCCCGCCGGGATGGTGCCGGAGGGTGCCGCCAAGGCGGGCGCGGGCACGAGGGCGGACAGTGCGGCGAGGCCGACCCGTAGCGTCAGTGCGAGGATCGGCGACCGCAAGGCCGGTGACGGAAACGGACGCATCGGAGCGGCTCTCCCGGCGCGGGAGGCCCCGCGCCGGGCGTCAATATACAAGAGGACGGGCGTGGACGGGCCGCGGGGCGCCGCCGCGCCGGCCCCTACGACCCGGCGCTGACGCTGACGATGTTGTTGTCCGGGATCCGATCGATCAGCTTGTTGAACGGATCGATCCCGGCCTTCTTCGGCTCGGAGTCGACGACGATCTCCAGTTTCTCGGTCGCACTGTTGATCCGGTGCTTCTCGAGCGACAGCACCTTCCCCTCGGGCGGCGTGTCCTTGTCCTTGTCGCCGAAGACGCCGACGTCGATCCAGTCGTCGAGGGTCGCCGGCGTCTCCTTCCCCTGGCCGTCGGCGCGGAACTTCGCGGTGGCGACGTCGAGCGTCACGACGTACTTGCCGTCGTCACGCTTCTTCCAGGTGGCGCTCTCGGCCTTGTTCTCGTACAGCGTGATGTTGCGGAACAGATCGTCGAGGAGCGCCGGCTTGTCGGCCGGCACCGCCGCCTGGATGGCGTCGAGGAACTCGAGGGTCGTCGTGTAGGGCGGTCCCTGGAAGCCGACCTTCTTCACGTAGGCGGCGAGGGCGCGGTTGAGCGGCTCCTCGCCCACCTGGTCCTTGAGGTCGTACATCACGAGGCTGCCCTTGCGGTAATGGATGTAGGGCTGGTTCTCCACCTCGTACAGCGGCAGCTCCTCGAGGCGTTCGGTGCCTCGCCCGCGCAGGTAGTTGTCGAGCTCGTACTTCAGGAACTTGCGCATCTTGTCGCGGCCGTACTCCTTCTCCATCACCATCAGCGCCGAGTACTGCGACATGGTCTCCGACATCACCGTCGCGCCCTGGACGTCGCCGCCCATCACCTGGTGCGCCCACCACTGGTGCGCCACCTCGTGCGCCGTGACGTAGAAGACGTAGTCGATCGAGTCGGGCTTGTCGTTCAGGCGCGCGATGAAGCCGATCCCCTCCGAGTAGGGGATGGTGTTCGGGAACGACTGCGCGAAGGTGGCGTAGCGCGGGAACTCGAGGATCCGGACCTGCCGGTGCTGGTACGGCCCGAAGTTCACCGTGTAGTAGTCGAGCGACTTCTTCACGCCGTTGATCATCCGGTCGACGTTCCAGGCGTGCGCGGGGTGGTAGTAGATCTCGATGGCGACGTCCTTGCCGTCCGGCCCGTGCCACGCGTCCTTCTTCACCGCGTAGCGCGCCGAGAGATACGCGTAGAAGTTGAAGATCGGCGCGTCCATCTTGTACGAGAAGTAGCGCCGGCCGTTCTCGGTCCACTCCTTCTGCAGATAGCCGGGCGCCAGCGCGATCTGGTCGGGCGACGTGCTGACCGTCGTCTCGAAGTCGATCCAGTCCGACTCGCTCGACAGGTACGAGTGCTGGATCGCCTCCTGGTCGCCCAGCTTCGGGGCGCGCTCCGCAGGCGGCAGGCCGCGCTTGCGGCGCTCGTTGGGATCGTTGATCTCGCCGTTGCGCTGGTACCCGAGGTGCGGGAAATAGTCGAACGAGTTGAAGAAGGTGCCGTTGTAGACGATTTCCGGCTGCAGCCCGTTGTTGACGAAGCCGGGGTGTGTGACCCCGAGGTCGAACGCGATCTCGATTTCCGCCCCCGGTTCGAGGGGCGGCGACAGCGTGTAGATGGTGTAGCCGGAGTCCTTGTCCTGCATCGTGATCGTCCCGCTCGCGACGGTAAGCGTGCGGGTCCTGACCTCCGGGTTCAGGACGAGGTGCAGCGTGTCGATCGGCGCGGCCGTCTTGTTGCGCAGCGTGTAGCGCCCGCGGATGTCGGCGGCGCGCGTCTCCGGGAAGATGTCGACGTCGGCCTTGATCGCGGTGACCTTCGGCATGGGGATCTTCTCGTACTGCTTGTACTTCTTCTCGAAATCGGCCTGGCGATCGAGGGCCGTCTTCGCGGGAACGTAGTGATTCAGTACGCAGGTGTTGTAGTAGATCCAGCTCCCGGTGGCCGCCGCGCCCAGGAGGCAGAACGCGAGCGCCGCCCGTGCCGGCAGCGTGAAGCGCCGCTTCGCCTCGCGCACCCGCAGCGCCCGCGACGTCTCGGTGCCGCGCACCCAGAACAGGTGCGCGAGGACGACGAGCGCGCCGCAGATGCAGGTCCAGTAGAGATCGAACCAGAACATCGACTGCACGAAATGGCCGTAGCCATTCATGTCCGAGTACAGCGTTTCGCCGGCGCCGCCGAATCGGTAGAGGTTGTGCTCGAGGCGCAGCGCCGGCAGCACGCCGCGCGCGATGAAGACCACCGCGCCGATAAGCCAGGCGATGTACCGCTGGTTGACCACCACCTGGAGGAAGAGGCTGAGGGCCGCCGAGAACAGGAACGTCGGTCCGAGCACGAGGAGCAGCCCTTTCAGGTAGAGGCCGATCTCGTAGTGCGTGTACCCCGAGAAGGTCTGGATGCCGATGTTGGTCAGCATCGTGACGCCGAGAACCACGAGAATCAGGACGCACAGCGCCGTCAGGCGCGACGACCACATCACCCAGTTCGGCACCGGCATCGCGTCGACCATCTCGTGCACCCGCTGCATGCGGTCGCGCCAGACCATTTCGGCGGCGTAGACGACGATGATCAGGAACATGAACAGACCGAAGGCGCCCGCGGTGCGCTGCAGCATGAGATAGGTGACCGGGTAGACCGTGGTGCCGAGCCGCTCCTCGACCAGCGCCGACGAGGCCACCAGGTTGAACATGCCGAAGAACAGCATGATCAGGAACGGGATGCCGCGCAGGGAGCCGCGCACTTCGAGGCGCACCTGGTGCCGGAACTGCGTCCACGCACCGTCGGCGGAAGGGGCGACGCGCGGCAGGGGCTCGGTCGAGACGCGCGGCGCCGGCTCGGCCGCGATGGCGAGCGCGGCCGCTTTCCTGGTGCGCCGGCTTGCGGTCTGGGCGCCGGCGCTGGCCATCCTGAACCGCGCCAGCGTGAACAGCAGGAACGCGGCGCCGACCCCCACCCAGATGAGCCGGTTGTAGACGATGTAGCCGCTGAACGTGGGGAGGAGGGTGTTCTTTTCGATGGTCGTCCAGTAGCGGCTCGCCAGATCGAACGCCCCGCCGCCGAACGGGTCGACCAGCGCGCCGATCTTCGCCGTCTCAGGGCTGTCGAGCACGATGCCGGTAATGAAGTAGCACACGAAGAAGGCGACCACGCCGACATAGGTGTAGAGCAGGTTCCTGGTCAGCGAGGCGAGCGAGAAGAACGCCGCCCCCATCAGGAAGAAGTTCGGGATCACGAAGACCGCGAAGCCGAAGAGGTACGGCATCAGCATGAACGAGCCGATGCGCTCCGGTTCGAGCCACGGCATCATGCTGCCGACGATGATCGCGAGCACGACCCCCGAGAAAACCACGACCGCCGCGACCAGCGACCCGAAGAACCGGCCCAGGAGATAGTCGCGCTTCGTGATCGGCATCGAGAAGAACAGCGCGTCGGTCTGGAATTCGATGTCGCGGTGCACGCTGCCCGCGACGAACGCCGTGGTCAGGAAGGTGCCGAGGGCGCTCATGACCAGCATCATCTGCAGGATCACGAACGGGGCGTTGCGGTGCACGTTGCCGATGGCGCCGCCGACCGTCACCGCGTCGCTCGTGATCGCGGCGAAGGTCAGGAGGAAGAAGAGCGCGCCGGCGATCCAGAAGAGCGGCTGCCGGATCTGGTAGCGCGCCTCGAACTTGAAGATGTGCCAGAACATCGGCGTCAGGCCGCCGCCCGCTCGGCCTTGCCGAGCGTGGAGAAGTAGACGTCCTCGAGGTCGGGAGTGACCGCCTCGAACGACGCGTCCGGCCGGGTCGCCGCGACCACGTGGATCACCGTGCGCCCGGAGACCAGGCGCGTCGAGATCACCGCGTGCTCCGCCTCGTGCGCCTTCAGCTGGTCGCGCGCGATCGCCTTCTGCCAGACCTGGCCGCGCAGCGTCTCGATCGTCCTGATCGGGTCGCCGGTCAGCTGCACCCGCCCGCCGGCGATGATCGCCATCCGGCTGCAGAGGTCCGAGACATCCTCGACGATGTGGGTCGAAAGGATGACGACGACCTCTTCGCCGATCTCGCTCAGCATGTTGTTGAACCGGAGGCGCTCGGCCGGGTCGAGACCGGCGGTCGGCTCGTCGACGATGATCAGTCGCGGGTTGCCGAGGAGCGCCTGCGCGATCCCGAAGCGCTGCTTCATGCCGCCCGAGAAAGTCCCGAGCCGGCGCTTGCGGACGTCCCAGAGGTTGGTGCGCTTGAGGAGCGCCTCGACCACGTCGGTGCGCTCCTTCGCGTTGACGATCCCCTTGAGGACGGCGAAGTGGGTGAGCATCTCGAGCGCCGAGACCTTCGGGTAGACCCCGAATTCCTGCGGGAGGTAGCCGAGCATGCGGCGGACCTTGTCCTTGTCCTTCAGGACGTCGACCTCGCCGAGGCGGATCCGCCCGGTGTCGGGCTCCTGCAGCGTGGCGATGGTGCGCATCAGCGTCGACTTCCCGGCCCCGTTCGGGCCGAGCAGGCCGAACATCCCGGCAGGGATGGTCAGCGACACGTCGGAGAGCGCGCGCACGCCGTTCGG
>DATKFL010000271.1:0-3328 GCA_035511355.1 Dongiaceae bacterium | reverse complement strand
GCCGAGGAGGTCTGGCAGGCCCTGGCGGGCGCCGCCGACGACAAACCCATCGAGACGTCGGTGCACGCCGCCGGTTTCCCCGCGCCCCTGGCGCTGTCTCCCGACGCCGACCTCGTGGCGCGCTGGGATCGGCTGTTCGAGGTGCGCGAGGAGGTGCTGAAGGCGATCGAGATCCAGCGGGCCACCGGACGGATCGGCAACAGTCTCGAAGCGGAGATCGTCCTGGAGGGGCCCGAGGAGCTGGCGCGCTTCCTCGCACCGTTCACTGCCGAGATGCCCGCCGTGTTCATCGTCTCGCGCGCCGGGGTCGGGGCCGCCGGCGACGAGGCCCACGCCAGCGAGCGCATCCCGGGGCTCCGGATCGGCGTCCGGCGCGCGCCCGGAACCAAGTGCGAGCGCTGCTGGAACGTCTCCACCGAGGTCGGCGCGGCGGCTGATTTCCCGACGTTGTGCGAACGCTGCGTTCCGACCGTGCGCGCCCTCCTGATGGCGCGCGGGGCCGGCGCTTGAGGGCCGCCGCCTCCGGGCGCCTCGCCTGGGCGCTCGTGAGCCTGCTGGTGCTGGGCCTCGACCAGGCGACCAAGGCGCAGGTGCGGCATCTCCTGCCGCTGCACGACTCGGTGACCGTGGTTCCCGGATTCGTGCAGCTCACGCACGTCACCAACCGGGGCGCGCTGTTCGGCATGCTCCACGACCTTCCCGACCCCTGGCGCTCCGCGCTGTTCACCCTCGTGCCGCTCCTGGCGATCGTGCTGATCGTCGGTTTTCAGGCACGCACTCCGAGCGGCGCCCGACTCGCGCACGCCGGGCTCGCCCTCATCCTCGGCGGCGCCGCGGGCAACCTCGCCGATCGGCTGCGCTTCGGGCAGGTGACCGATTTCGTCGACGTCTTCGTCGGCGCGCACCACTGGCCGGCCTTCAACGTCGCCGATTCCTCCATCTGCGTCGGCGTCGCGCTTCTGGTCCTCGACCTCCTGCGCCACAGCGGCCGGGCGAGCGACACCGGCGACGCCGCCACCACGAGCCATGTACCCCGTCCTCTTTGATCTGAGCCTGGGCCGCTTCGGCCACTTCACGGTCGGCACCTACGGGCTGTTCTATGCCCTGGCGTTCCTCCTGGCGCTCCGGCTCGCGGTGGTCCTGGCCCGGCGCGAGGGGATCGACAGCGGCCGCATCGTCGACCTCGGCATCGTCGGCCTCCTGGCCGGGTTCATCGGCGCCAAGCTCCTGCTGTATCTCATCGACGCCCGCTACTACCTGGCGCACCCGATGGAAATGGTCCTGTCGTTCCGATCCGCCGGGGTGTTCTACGGCGGGCTGGGGCTGGCGCTCCTCGCCGGGCTCTGGTACGTGCGGCGGCACCGGCTGCCGCTCGGCACGGTCGCCGACATCGCGGCGCCCGCCCTGGCGCTCGGCCAGGCGATTGGCCGCGTCGGCTGCCTGTTCGCGGGCTGCTGCTACGGGAGCGCCTGCTCGCTGCCCTGGGCGGTGAGCTTTCACGACGAGCGCGCGCACGACCTGACCGGGGTGCCGATCGACACGGCGCTGCACCCGACGCAGGTCTACCACGCGCTGGCCGACCTCCTGATCCTGGCGGTGACCCTGCGGATGATGCGGCGGCGCCGGTTCCCGGGACAGGTCTTCTGGACCTACCTGCTCCTCTATGCCGTCCTCCGCGGGGTGGTGGAGATCTGGCGTGGCGACGTGGTGCGCGGCGTCTTCGCCGGCGGGCACCTCTCGACCTCGCAGATCATCTCGATCCCCGTGGCCCTGATCTCCCTCGCGATGCTGGTGGTCCTGCGGCGCCGCGCCGCGGCGGCCCCGACGCCGGCCCCCGCCACCGCGCGCGCGAAGAAGCGATGATGGCCGCGGCGCGGGCCGATGCGCACGCCGGGGTCGTCACGCTCCCGGCGGCGGCGCGTGGCCGGCGCCTCGATCAGGTGCTGGCGGAGCTCGTCCCGGGACAGAGCCGCGCCGCGCTGCAACGGCTTCTCCGCGAGGGGCGGGTGCTGGTCGACGGCCGGGCCGTGCGCCCGGCGTCGCGGGTCCGCGGCGGCGAGAGCGTGCAGATCGATCTGCCGCCGCCGCGTCCTTCCGAGGTGGCCCCCGAGGCGATCCCGCTGGCGGTGCTGCACGAGGACGCCGACCTGATCGTGATCGACAAGCCGGCCGGGATGACGGTGCACCCCGGGGCCGGGCGGCGCGCCGGCACGCTGGTGGCGGCGCTCCTGCATCACTGCCGCGATCTCTCCGGGGTCGGCGGGGTCGAGCGGCCGGGGATCGTGCATCGGCTCGACCGCGAGACCTCCGGCGTCCTGGTGGCCGCGAAGAACGACGTCGCGCACCGCGCGCTCGCGTCGCAGTTCAAGGCGCGCACGGTGCGCAAGACCTACGAGGCGATCGTCTGGGGCAGGCCGCGCTCGCTCACCGGCCGGATCGACGCGGCCATCGGTCGTCACCCGTCGGCGCGCACCCGGATGGCGGTCGACCCGGACGGACGGGCGTCGCGCACCGCGTGGCGCGTGGCTGCGGCGCTCGGTCCGGTGACGCTTCTCGAGGTGTCGCCCGAGACCGGGCGGACGCACCAGATCCGCGTCCACCTGGCCTCGATCGGTCACCCCGTCGTGGGCGACCCGCTGTACGGCGGCCGGCGCACGGCCACCGTCGCGAGCCGGCCCTCGGAGCGCGCCGCCCTCGCCGCCTACGCCGGCATGGCGCTGCATGCGCGGCGGCTCGAATTCACCCACCCGTCGAGCGGCGCGCGGCTGGTCCTCACCGCGCCCAGGCCGGCGGCGTTCGAGGAGCTCCTCGCCGCGCTCGCGCCGGAGGTGGGACGATGAGCGAACGCACCTTCACGCTGATCGGCGCCGGCCGGCTCGGCCGGGCGCTCGGACGTCTGCTCGTGAACGCCGGCTGGGAGCCGCGCGGGATCACCGCCCGGAGCCTCGAATCGGCGCGCCAGGCGGTCGCCTTCATCGGGGGTGGGGAGCCCTCGACCTCGAACCGGCGGGCGGTGGCGGAGGGTGCCCTGGTGCTCATCGCCACGCCCGACAGCGCCATCGCCCCGCTGTCCCGGGAGCTGGCCCGCGCCAAGGTCGCCTGGCGTGGCCGCATCGTGGCGCACACCAGCGGTGCGCTCTCCTCCCTGGCGCTGGAACCGGTGGCCCGCCTCGGCGCGCGCACCGCGTCGCTCCATCCGCTCGCGAGCGTCGCCGACTCGCGCGCCGGCGTCGACAGTCTCGAAGGGACTCCCTTCGCCATCGAGGGGGCGGCGGGCGCGGTTCGCCCCCTCAAGGCGCTGGTGCAGGGGCTCGGCGGAGTGCCGGTG
>DATKFL010000270.1:0-5236 GCA_035511355.1 Dongiaceae bacterium | reverse complement strand
CGGTGGCCGGGGTGGAGACGGCGGCGGCGATCGCCCGCCGCGCGGCGGCCCTGCACCGGCTGCCGGTGCAGGCCGGGCTGGCGCGTCGGCCTTCGGCGTGGCCCTGGTCGAGCGCCCGTGCCTGGACCGGGTTCGGCGAGCCGCCGGCGCCGGTCGATCTTCCGGAAGAGGCGGTCGAGGAGGCGCGTGCCGCGGGGCGCGCCGCTCCGGATCGGCGGATGAAGCGGTTCACCGGATGAAGCGGCTCAGCGGATGATCTGGAAGGTCCTTCCCCAGCGCGACTTGGTGAACAGGTGCGAGATCTTCGCCCAGATCGAAGCGAGCCGATCCGCGACCGCGGTGCGGCGCCAGGTGTCGGGGTCCTCGTCGTACGACCACCAGATCATGAACGCGCGCCCCTTGACGTAATCGCGCGGCACGAACCCCCAGGCGCGACTGTCGCGGCTGTTGTCGCGGTTGTCGCCCATGCAGAAGTAGGAGTTCTCGGGGATGCGGGTGGCGGGGTAGTTGTCCTGGTCGGGATTGAGCCCGCGCGGATTCTTGTGGAGCTTGTACGGCTCTTCGAGCGGCTTGCCGTCGATGTAGACCTGCCGGTCTCGGACTTCGAGGGTCTCGCCCGGCAGGCCGATCACCCGCGTGATGTAGTCCTTCTCCGGCTCCTCGGGGAACTTGAACACCACGATGTCGCCGCGCCGGAGCTCGCGCATCGGGAAGAGCGCCTTCTCCACAGCGCCGAGCCAGCCGCGGGTCGCCGGGGAGTAGATGTACTTGTTGACCATGATGTAGTCGCCGATCAGGAGCGTCGGGATCATCGACCCGGTCGGAATCTTCGACTGCTGGAAGACGAAGGTGCGGGCGAACAGGACGAAGATGACGCAGGTGACGATGGTCTCGAAGTAGTCGCGCAGCAGACTTTTCGGCGTATCGACGGAGGTCATCGGGTCCCCGGGAAAGCGGGGATTATAGGGGCGGACTCCTCAGACAGCAACCGGGACGCTTCGACCGGGGGCTCAGTCGACGCGGATTTCGACGCGGCCGCCGTCGCCGCCGCTCACTTCGACGAGCGACGCCGGCCCGTTGCCGGCGAGGGCCGACCAGAGGGCGTCGATCTGCCTTCCGCGCAGCTTGAGCGGGCAGGTTTCGGCGCCGTCGTGCTTGCCGCGGGTCTCCACGGCGTCGAGGGCGCGGTCGAGCAGTCCGGTCATCGAAACGGTCTTCACCAGGGCGGTGATCAGGAGGGTCGGGACGGTGACCGAGACGTTCGGCGCCACCGCCCCCGGCTCCCAGACGCGCACATGAAGTTTGCGGATCAGGGGGCGCGGCGCCCCGGCAGGTGCGGTCATGGCGGCGGGCGCTCCGGCGGCGGAGACGACCGCCACGTCGCCCCCACCCGGAATCGGCGCGGCCGGCAGCGCGACGGCGAACACCAGGGCTGGAATGAAGCGCTTCGAAGTGGTCATCGGGCCCCCCTCTCCCCTGCGACCGCGATGGAACGGTGGGCGGGTGCGGCAGGTTCCCGCGGAGAGCGTCCGGCGGTCACCGATCCAGGGTTCGTCTCAGGGCCGGAGGGTGGGGCCCGGGGGGGAGATCCGGTCCCGGAGCTGGCGCACCAGCTTCTCGAGCCGTCTCTGGCGCGTCGACAGGAGCAGCAGGTAGGCGGCCAGGATGATCCAGACCGCGGTATAGGCCCAGGACAGGAACTGCAGCCGCCGCGCCACCGCGAGCGGCTGGTCCGCGGCCTCGAAGGCGGTGGCGGCGCCCTCCCCGGCGGCCTGGATGCCGGCGCCGAGGAGACCTCCGAGGCAGTGCCCGGCCACGCTCAGCAGGCCCGCCGCCTGCCCGGCGAGATCATCGATGAAGATCACGTCACCCCTCCCGCCGCCGCGCGCCGATCGAGGGCGCGGGCGAGCGATTCCGCCTCTTCCTCAAGGAGCCCCAGCCGGACGCGCGCCACGAAGAGCACCGCGAACAGCAGCAGGAACGCCAGGCTCGACACCAGGAGCGCCCGCCCCATCACCGGGTCGAGCCCGCCACCGCCCGAAATCTTCAACACCCTGGGATGCAGCCCGCGCCACCACTCCACCGACTTGTAGATGATCGGCATGTCGAGGGCGCCGACGATCGCCGCGATGGCGCCCCAGCGGGCCGCCTGCTCGCGGTCCGCGGCGCTCTGCCGCAGGAGCAGGGTGCCCACCAGGATCAGCCAGAGCACGAGCGTCGAGGTGAGCCGCACTTCGCCGGTCCACCAGACCCCCCAGATCGGTCGCGCCCAGATCGGCCCGGTGACCAGGACGATGGTGCAGAAGAGGCAGCCCAACTCGGCCGCCGCCTCCGCCATGACGTCGACGAGGCGCTGCCGCCCAAAGAGGTACAGCGCGCTGCACAGGGCCGAAAGGCCGACCCCCAGGAAGGCCATCTCCGCCGACGGGACGTGGAAGTAGAAGATGCGCTGCACCACGCCCATCTTCCCCTCGGTCGGCGCCACCACGAATGCCATCCGGAGCGCCGACGGAATCGCCAGCGTCGCCGCGAGAAGGAGCAGGCGCTCGAGCATGGGAGGTATCATAGTAAAGCGCTCCCGGTCACTCGTCGACGGCGACATCGAACAGCAGCACCGCGGCGGCGAGGAAGATCAGGTCGTACGCGACCGACAGCCACACCCAGTGCGCGAAGCGCTCGAACGGCCGCCCGGCGAGAAGCGATCCCGTCGTGCGCACCGCCGCGAGGGCGATCGGCACCGCGGCGGGGAAGAGGAGAAGCGGCAGGAGCATCTCGCTCCGGCGGGTCGCGGTGGTCACCGCGGCGAACAGCGTCCCGACCGCGGCGAAGCCGACGATGTTGAGCAGAAGCGCCGCCGCGGTCAGCGCCAGCCGCGCGTCGAAGGCGCGGTTGAACAGGATGGCGGCGAGCGGCACCAGGACCACCTCCACCGCCGCCATGAAGATCACGGTCGACAGCACCTTGCCGAGATAGAAGGCGCTCCGGTCGATCGGCGCCGACAGGATCCCGTCAATCCGATCCCGCTCGCGCTCGATGCGGAAGGCGTGGTTGAGCGCCAGCACCCCGGAGAACGTGAACGCCACCCAGAGCATGCCGGGGCCGAAGGCGGTGAAGTCGGGGACCGTGACGTCGAACGCAAAGTGGAAGACCACCAGGATCAGGAGCGCAAAGACCAGGAGACTGATCGCCTGCTCGCGGCTGCGCAGCTCGGTGCGCAGATCCTTGGCGGCGACCAGGCCGACGACGCGCAGGTAGCTCATGCCATCCCCGGGCCGGCGGCCCGGGGGCCTGCCGCCGCCGCGGCGGACGACGACTGGCGGTCGATCGCCTCGACCCCGGCAACCGTCAGGCCCGCGGTCGGTCGATCGGCGGCGATCCGGCCGCGGGCGAGCACCACGACACGGGTGGCCAGCGGCAGCGCCTCGGCCACGTCGTGGGTCGCGAGGATCAGCGTGCGTCCGGCGGCGTGCGTCGTCAGCAGCGCGCGCAGCCGCTCGGCGCCGTCGCGATCGAGGCCGGTGAACGGCTCGTCGAGGAGCAGGAGATCGGGGCGGTGCAGCAGGACGCGCGCCAGCGCCAGGCGCTGCTGCATGCCGCGCGAGTAGGTGCGCACCGGGTCGGCGCGCCGCGCCCGGAGGCCGACCGCGTCGAGCGCCGCCTCGATCGCCGCGCCGTCGGGCCGCAGGCCGTAGAGCCCGGCGTGGAAACGCAGGTTCTCCTCCGCGGTCAGGTGCTCGTACAGCCAGGTCTGGTGCGCGAGAAAACCGAGCCGGCGGCGCTGCATGAGGCGGTCGCCGCCGCGCCGGGTCGGCTCGCCGAACAACAGGTAGTCGCCCGCGGCCGGTCGCGCGAGCAGCGCCAGGAGCCTGAGAAGCGTCGTCTTGCCCGCGCCGTTCGCGCCGAGCAGGAGAATCGACTCGCCCGCCGCGACCGTGAGGTCGACGCCGTCGATGGCGGCGACACCGCCGTAGTGCCTGACGACGCGGGCGAGGCGGACGGCGGGGGCGACCGGGCCGCCGGTCACGTCACCGCCGCCGCGCGCCGGGCGCTTCCGGCTCGAGCGCAGCGATCTGGTCGACCAGGGTGACCGCCTCGGCGCGGTAGCGCTGGCGCAGCTCCTCGTAGTCGGCGTCCGAGATCTTCCCGGCATGGTGATCGAACTCGAGATCCCGGAGGGTCTCGTAGGTGACGTCCTTGAGCGCGTGCAGTTCCCGGAGGACGGCGAGCCGATCGGGCCCGTCGGTGAGCGGCGCGGCGCGCCCGGTCAGGAGCGGAGCGGCGATGTACGCCGACGCCGCCAGCACGAGGAGGATTCCCGCGAGCACCGCCATCAGAGCGACTCCCGAATCTCGCGCTCGACCCGCTCCCGGAGGCGTGCCTCGGCCTCGGCGGAGCGTCCCGCGGACCCCGCCGCGCGGGCGCCCGTATCGGCGCCGGCCGGAACCGCCGCATCGGGCGCCGGCACGGCGCCCGGGGCACCCCGCCAGCGGCGCACCAGGCTGACGACCATGAGGCCGCCGGCCAGGATCACCGCGAACGGCATGATCCAGGCGAGCAGGTTGAAGCCGCTCCGGGTCGGCGCGGAGCGGATCTGCTCGCCGTACTGCGCGACGTAGGCGTCGACCACCTGGTCGGCGGTGGCGCCGGCATCGAGACGCGCCGCGATGTCGGCCTTGATGTTCGCGGCCGTGCCGCAGTTGCAGACCTTCACGGTCAGATCGGTGCAGCCGCAGTAGCACATCAGTCGCGATTCGACCCGCGCCCGGGTGTCGGGGTCGGCGGCGCGCGCCGGCGCCGCGGCCGCGAGGATCGCCGCACCCAGGGCGGCGGCGACGCGCCCGAAGGCGCGCGCCTCAGGTCGTCGCATAGCGTGCCGCCTCGAGGCGCGCTTCCGCGTCCCGGCGGCGTTCGCGCAGGTCGGGGATCATCGCGAACAGGGACCCGAGGATCAGGACCCCGCCGCCGATCCAGATCCAGGCGATCAGCGGGTTCAGGTATCCCTTCACGGTCACCCGTCCGGCTTGCGGATCGAAGCCGGTCATCAGGAGATAAAGGTCTTCGCGCAGCGTCGATCGGATGTCGACCTCCGACGACGGGTTCTGCCCGGCCTTGTAGAAATTCTGCCCCGGGAGGAGAGTGCCGAGCGCCCGCCCGCCGGAGGCGACCGCAAGGCGGGCCCCGAGGAACTCGTGGTTCGGCGTGTCACGGCTGACCATGTCCTCGAAGGTCAGGGTGA
>DATKFL010000269.1:0-3852 GCA_035511355.1 Dongiaceae bacterium | reverse complement strand
GTCGCGCCGGGCCGCGTCCCGTCGTACCTTCCGCGCGCCGGTGCAATGGGGGATTCTCGATGACGGGACGAGACTCGGTGCGCCTTCTCGCGGGCGTCATCCTCTTAATAGATGGTGCGGTGTCGCCTCGGGCCGACGGCGGCTCGCCGACGCTGATCGGGCCGGCCGTTTCCGCGGGCGCCACCTTCACGCCGCTCGACGACCTTCCCGGCGGTAGCTTCGACAGCACGGCGTTCGGGGTTTCGGCCGACGGCCGCGTGGTGGTCGGGCAGGGGAGCTCCGCTCTCGGGCTCGAGGCGGTCGTCTGGATGCCGGGGGCGGGGCCTTTGAGCCTCGGCCCGTCGCCGGGAAACCAGTTCGGGGCGATCGCACAGGCGGCGTCCGACGACGGGATTTTCGTCATCGGCTTCCTCCAGCGCACCTTCACCACGTTCGCGGGCTTCCGCTGGAGCGCCGCGACCGGCATGGAGTTCATCGACGACATTCCGGGAGGCCCCGACAGCAACAGCGCCGTCGATCTGTCGGTCGACGGGAGCGTGGTGGTCGGCCTGGGGAACAGCGCCTTCGGCATCGAGGCGTACCGCTGGACCGCCGCCACGGGCGCGGTCGGCCTCGGAGACCTGCCCGGGGCTCCGTTCGTGAGCCACGCCACCGGCGTCTCCGGCGACGGCACGGTTGTCGTCGGTCACGGCAACGTCCTGTTCGGCGACGTGGCGGGGGAGGCGTGGCGCTGGACCGCGGAGACCGGCATGGTCGGACTGGGCGATCTGCCGGGAGGAGGGTTCGAAAGCTCGGCCGAGACGATCTCGCGCAACGGCACCTATGTCGGCGGGTACGGCACCGGGCCGGAAGGGCGCATGGCGTTCCGCTGGTCCGAAGGCGAGGGGATGCGGACTCTCCGCGAGACCTCCGGCGCTGCTTTCATGCGGGAAGCCAGGGCGCTCGGCACCAACGGGGACGTCGGGGGAGTCGCCTCCGGTCCGGGTGGCGACGAAGCGGTGCTCTGGACCTCCGATCTGGGCATGGTCCGGGTCGCTCCACTCCTGCGACTCTTCGGCGCCACCGGCCTCGACGGCTGGCGGCTGACCTCGGTCGAGGGGATGACCCCGGACGGCCGGACGCTGGTGGGGGGGGGCGTCGACCCGGATGGTCACATTCACGGGTGGGTCGCGACTCTCCCCGCGTCGCTCGTCTGCCAGCCGGGGGAGTGCAACCCCTGCGTCGACGCGGACGGCGACGGCCGGGGGGATCCGGGGGTGCCGACGAACCTCTGCCGCGACGACAACTGCCCCGCGGTGGCCAATCCGGACCAGCAGGATCTCGACTTCGACGGGCGCGGCGACGCCTGCGACGTCTGCCCGCGGGATCGCTTCGACGACGACGACCACGACGGCGCCTGCGGCGACGTCGACAACTGCAACGGCGTCTCCAACCCGGGCCAGGATGACCTCGACGCCGACGGTCTCGGCGACGCGTGCGACAACTGTCCGACGGCCGGGAATCCTGAGCAGCCGGACGGCGACCACGACGGCGTGGGCGATGCCTGCGATGTCTGCCCGGGGTTCGCCAATCCGGGCCAGGCGGATCTGGACGGGGACGGCGTCGGCGACCTCTGCGACAACTGCCTGCACACCGCGAATCGCGATCAGGCGGACTTCAACCGCGACGGCTCGGGTGACGCCTGCCAGCCGCTCGTCTCGATCGGCACGATCGCCTCGACCGGATTGACGCTCGAGGCGACCGTCACGGCCCGGGACCCGCAGGGCGAAGCGTTGTCGGGGAGCGTCGAGTTCTTCACCCCGCCCGCCGACGTGACGCTTCCCGATCTGTCCGCGACCTTCGATTGCGATGCCGGCTACCTGCCGGAGGGGGTCCATGGCCGGGGCATCGGGTACATCTACGACCCGTCCGGCGCCGCCTACCTCTTTGATCTCGACACCTTCCTGGGCTGCGACGATGGTGTCCCCGATTACGTGCTGGCCCCCGGTCCCTGCAGCGCTCCGAGCGGGACCTTCGACAACCTCCTCCCCCTGTTCGGGATGACCCCGCCGTTCGCGGTCTGCGTGCGCCCGGCGGGAGTTCTCTCAGGCGGAGCCGATTGGACCGTGATCGCCGTCGAGCCGGCAACCCTGCACGCGAGCGTCCAGGAAAACCGGAAGGTCTTCGGCGTCTCGTTCCTGAGCGCGCTGCCACACGAAGTGGACCTGGGCCTGCTCACCAACCCCGGTCGTTCGTACGAGCTCAAGATCACGCTCACCGATGGGAACACGGTGCCGGTCTCGGCCCGGAAAAACTTCCTCTACCAGGGCGAAGGCAGGATGGTGTTCTCGACCGGCGGTGCGCCCCAGGCCGCCATCGCGACGCCGACCAGCATCGAATGCACCGGCTCCGGGGGCGCCGGCCTGCTGCTCGACGGCTCGGCGTCGTCCGACCCCGACTCGACGCCGGGGACGAACGACGACATCGCGTCGTTCGACTGGTTCGAGGACTACGGCCTCGCGACCCAACGCCCGCTGGGGAGCGGCGAGACTTTGAGCCTTACGCTGCCTCTCGGCGCGCACGCCATCACCTTGAAGGTCACTGACGCGACCGGTCAGTCGAGCACCGCCTCGGACTCCGTGAGCATCGTCGACACGACGCCGCCCACCGTCGACTGCACCGCGATCCTGCCCGCCGCGGAGTGCCAGGGGGCCGGTGGTGCGTTCGTCGCGGTGACCGCGACGGCGGAGGACGCCTGCGGCGGCGTGACGCTCGCCAACAGCCGCACGGCGAACGGCGGCGACGCTTCGGGTCCGTACCTCCTCGGGACGACCAACGTCGCCTTCACGGCAACCGACGCCGCGGGCCATCAAGCGACCTGCACGAGCGCGGTCACGGTGCGCGACACGGAGCCGCCGACCTTGACCCTGCAGACTGACCCGACGACGTTGTGGCCGCCGAACCACGAGATGGTGCCGGTGCACGCGTCCTGGGTGGCGCTCGACCTTTGCGACGGGTCGGCGTCGGTGCACCTGGTGTCGGTGACCAGCAGTGAGCCGGACGATGCGGCGGGGAACAACGACGGCGCCACCACGGGTGACATTCAGGGCGCCACCCCGGGCACGGCCGACGCCGATGTGACCTTGCGCGCCGAGCGCGACGGCCGCGGGGCCGGCCGCGTCTACGCGCTGACCTACGCGGCCGTGGACGGCAGCGGCAACGTGGCGCCGGCGATCGCGACGGTCACGGTGCCGCACGACCAGGGCCACGGGCCGGAGCCTCTCCTGATGCAACTGGCTCCGGCAGCGCCGGGGGCGAACAACGTCCGCATCTTCTGGCCGGCGGTCGACGGCGCGACCGGATACGACGTCATCTTGGGCGACCTCGCCGCCTGGCACGTGACGAACGGCGTGCTCGGTCTGGGTGGGGTGCAATTCCTGGCGCAGGGGACGACGCTGACCTCGACGACCGAAAGCGCCGGGTCGGCGACCCCGGCGTCAGGTCAATGCTTCTTCTATCTCGTCCAGGAGCGCACCTCCCGGGGCCCCGCGGGGTACGGGACCGAGACCGGCCCCTGGCCGCGAGTTCCGGAGACCACTGGCACGGGGATCACCGCCGGTGGTCCGGGTGGGAACCGGACCACGCGGCGATGAGCCGGTCGCCGGTTTACGGGGTCACAATGTTGGACTGCAAGGTCACCTGACCATCCCGGGCCAGGGCTCTCCCGTAGAGCGTCGCGTTGGTGCTGAGCGAGACTGATGCCTGAGCCAGGATGGTTCCCGCGAAGCTGGACGTCGTCCCGAGCGTCGCCGAGCTGCCGACCTGCCAGAAGACGTTTGACGCCTGGGCACCACCGCTGAGGATCACCTGGCG
>DATKFL010000268.1:0-7419 GCA_035511355.1 Dongiaceae bacterium | reverse complement strand
TGCGCCACGGCGAGCAGCGACGCCGCGCCGCCGAGGATCGCGAGCAGGGCGGCGAACCGCTCCGCAGCCCGCGGCTCCGCCAGGGCCGACCGGCCGACGAACGCCGCGAGGAGAAGCGTCGTGAACAGTACCGCCTCGTCGATCGCGCGCGCCCGCGCCGGCGCCGTCAGGACGGCGGCGAGCGCGAGCGGCAGGAGGAGGGACGCGGCTCCCCGGAGATCGACGTCGCCCGGGGTGGCGTCGCGGCCGAGTCCGAGGACGAGGACCGACGCGGCGGCGACCAGCGCCAGGACCAGGCGTCCCGCGGGGGCGCTTTCGGGCGGGACCAGGACGACCGCCACCGGGGCGAGGAATGCGACCCAAAGCGCAGGCCGGGCGGCGAGCCTGGAGGCGGTCACGCGCCGGCCTTCGGAGCGCCCCCCGACGGCGCGAGAACCGGCCCGAAAAGACGAAGGGCGGTGCCCGGAGGCACCGCCCTCGTAATCCGGGTCGTGACGCGAACTAGGTCTGCGTCCCCTGCGGCCACTGGTAGAACTGGCCGTTGGCGAAGATGATGTCGCAGTCGAAGTTGGCGGTCGTGCCGCCCGTGACCGTGCCGGCCGCCGCGTCCTTCGCGATCGAGGTGATGGTGTACTGGGCACCGTTCGCCGTCGAGTCGCAATCCCACGCGTTCTGCCAGCCGTCCGTCGTCGGGACGGTCTTCATGTAGATCGGCGAGACGTAGCCGCCGATGGTGGCGGCCGGAGCGTTCGCCATGCCCTTCGGGTAGAAATTGTTGTCGACCGCGTACGACTCGATCGAGGTACCGATCGACCGCATGTCGGCCATGGTCCGCTTCTGCTTGCCGCGGTCGATCGCGTTCAGCAGGTTCGGGATCGCGATGGCGGCGATGATGCCGATAATCGCGACGACGATGAGGAGCTCGATCAGCGTGAAACCTTTCTGTTTTCTCATTCGGGTGTCCCCCTTTCGGCATCTCCGGAAGAGCAAGGGTGATGCCACGCTCCATCACGTCCGCGCTTCCCGCCGTAAGGCCCGTGAATGCTGGCTTTTCAAGGTCGATTGCAAGGCCGTCATCGTCGGCCGGCTCCCGGAACCCCCTGAACCTACCAAGAATCGTCAGGTTCTCCCGCGCCGCCTGACACTCCATGTCACCGTCCGCCGCGGTGCGGGCCGACGGGCGCCGGCTCGATCGACGAACGGGTCGCTTCGAACGGCTCGAACTGGGCCAGGAGCGCCTGGGCGCGCGCGCAGTCGGGGTCTTCCTCGAGTTTCCTGCGGATCTCCGCCAGGATCGGCGCCGGGTCGAGCCGTCCGATCAGGATGCTCGCCCGCAGGAACTGCCAGTCGTCGGGGTTGAGGGCGCGGTACTCGTGGCGCGCGATCACGGAATCGTGATCGGGGCCGCGCCGGAGAAAGATCATCGCGTCGTCGTCCCAGAAGACCAGCGCCCAGTCGGAGGCCGGGAAATAGGCCGCCGAGAAGGCGCGCACCCCCGAGTGCTGGCGGCCGTCGGCCCCGGTCCAGACCACTTTCTGGAGCGTCGGCGGATAGCGCAGGAACGCCGCGTCGATGGCGTGCTTCTCGAGCAGCCCCTTCCACTCCGCGGGTCCCGCCATCGAGCCGGAGATCTCCCGCATCAGCGGGCCGTACAGTTCGTTGCGGCCGTCGATGAAGACCGGGGTTTCCGGCGCGCGCCGCCAGACCAGGTAGCCGCCGAAGCGGACGTCGTTGTAGAGGCGCCGGCCGACCCCTTCGCGCTCGAGGAAATCGACGCCCCCCTTCGGCTGGTTGTCCGATCCGACGCCGAGCCCGAGGGCGACCTTCGGCGGCAGGGTCAGCAGGAGCGGCACGCCGGCGACCAGGACCAGGGCCGCCAGCACGAAGCCGGGACGGATCGATCCGCCGCGGGTCACGCCGTGATAGAGCGCGCGCGATTTCGCCATCACGACGAGCGCGCGCGCCGGCCGCGCCAGGCCGAACGGCAGGAGGAGACAGAAGAGACCGACGTTGCGCACATGCCCGAGCGCCAGCACCCCCGCCAGGACGAGGGGGGGCGCCGCGATCGGATCGAGGTGGCGCATGCCGACGACCAGAATCGGGACCGCCACCGCGAGCGCCGCGAAGAAGATCGGCACCGTCGCGAAGGTCGGCGGGACCCATTCGAGGTTCGGCCACGGCAGCGCGGCGAGCAGCGCGCGCAGCTGGAACGGCACGCTCCAGACCGCGAAGCCGGACGGATTGATCCCGGTCGCCAGCGTCGCGGCCGCGGCCGTCGCCGCGAGGCGCGGGGCGAAGCGGCGCCCCTCCGCCGTGAACAGGCTGGCGAGCGCGCCGGCCCCCAGCATCACCGGGATCAGGAGGCAGCCGACGTGCAGGTTGATCCCGAGCGCGGTCAGGATCGGGATCGCGACGAGGAGCGCCGTCCGCCCGCTGTCGCGCGCGCGCATCGCGAGATGCACCGCCACCGGCACGAGGAGAAGAGTCGCCAACTCCGGACGGACGTCGATCCGGAAGGCGGCGCCCGCGAGCGCCAGGGTCAGGAAGAACGCCTTCCCCGCCGGCCCATGCCCCTCGCGCTCCAGGTGGCGCGCGAACAGCAGCGTCAGCCCGAGACAGAGCGCCGCCTTCAGGAGGACGAGAACGGTCGGACCGAGCCACTGGTGTCCGAGATAGAGGAGCACCTCGAAGAGCCACTCGTGGTCGATCCAGGGGGCGCCTTGGGCGGTGAACGAGAACGGGTCGCTGGTCGGCACGCTGCCGGTCTTCAGGATCAAGGCGCCGGTCTTCAGGTGCCACCAGTAGTCGTAATTGCGGATCGGGCTCAGGGTGGCGCAGAGCGCCAGGACGGCCGTCAGCCCGCCGAGGAGCAGGCGATCGCCGCGTGTGGGCGTCGCGGAGGGGGTGAGGTCGCTCATGCCGGCCGGCTCCCCCGCACCACGAACAGGCCGGTCAGAAGGAATCCCACGAGGCTGACGGCGGCCCCGGCGATCAGGCTTTCAGGTCGATACTCCATGATCACCTCGTGCCGGCCCGCGGGGACGGCAACCGCCCGGAACAGGAGATTGGCGCGGTCGAGACTCGCCGGCGCGCCGTCGAGAAAGGCGCGCCACCCGCTGGCGTAGGCGTCGCCGACCACGAGCGTCGCCGGCGACCTCGCGGTCACCGCGATTCTCACCCGCTCCGGATCGTCCTGCAACACCTCGAGCCGTCCGGGCGCTGCCGACGCGCCGCCGCCGGCCGGCTCCGGCGCGCCGCCGTAGAGGATCATCGGCGCCGCCGCCCCCGGCCGATCGACCAGGACCGCTCGATCGGGGTCGAAATCGGGATCGAGCAGGCTGCCGATCGGATCGCCGGTGTCCTTCGGCGGCAGGCTGCGCTCGACGAGGCGGAAGCGCGGCAGCGGCTCGCGCACGCGGAAGAGCCGCATCGGCGGCCGGCTCAACTCCTCCAGGACCGTCGCCGGCTCGAGCCGGTCGCTCGCGATCGGCTCCCACGCCGCATACCAGCCGACCCCGAGCGTTCTCAGGATGCGCGCCCGCGCCTCCACCGGCAGGTCGGGCAGTCGCGCCCCGATCGCGGTGGCGGCGCCCAGGTCCATCCGATCGGTCGCCGGGTCGAGCATCGTGCCGACGCCGTCCGGATGGCCGGTCAGGAGCGAGTAGCTGAATCGGTCGAAGCGGAACCCCCAGATCTGCTCGTCGGTGCGCGCCCAGACCTGGAGGCCGGCGGGGCGCGGCGCATGGTGCAGGCGCGTCCCGGGCCCGGCCCCGGCGAGAACGTCGTGGAGCGGTGACGGGGCGTGCAGCCATCCCGGCGCCGCGGTGCTGCGCGCCGGATCGGACGCGATCGCGAGCGACACCGCGGCCGCGACGGCGATCCCCCAGGAGGCGGCGGCCGGTCGCATCGCCCCGCGCCGCATCGCCAGGAGGAGGCCCGACAGGAGCGCCGCGTCGAGCAGCGCCCAGAGAAGCGACCGCAGGATGCCGCCGCGGATCCCCGGCATGAGGTCCGAGGCGGTGAACCCGGGCGGGAATCTCAGGAGCGCGGCGAGCAGGTTGTCCAGGAGCGCCGGCGCCGCGACCAGGAGCGTGGCGGCGAGGAAGATCAGGGCCGCACAGGCAGGTGCGAGCACCGCCGCGCGGCTCGCGCCGCGCCGGCGGGCCAGGCGATCGAGACCGATCCCCGCGAGCAGGGCCACCACCGGCACCACCCCCAGGAGGAATCGTTCCGGATAGCGCACCTGCGCGAAGACCGGCGCGAAGCGCCGGAGGAGCGGCAGGAGGGGGGTCGACGCACCGAGCGCCAGAACGAGGAACAGGAGCCCGACGGCCACGAGGTGCATGGCCAGGCGGCGCGCCGGACCGGCGCCGAGCGCCATGAGCGCGAGGAGGCAGGCGCCGCTTCCCAGGACGATCGACGGCAGGAACGGGAAGCCCCCTTCGAACCGGAAGCCACCCCACCAGACCCCGGGGGAGAGGTGCGTCGGGTCGCCGAAGAAGCGCGGCAGCAGGATCTCGGCGCCGCGCGCCGGCAGGAGCGACCAGCGCAGCGCCTCTCCCGGCGGAAGCCCCGAAGCGCGCGACGATTCCGCGAGCAGGGCCCGCGCCGGCAGGATCTGCACCGCGGCCACCAGCATCGACAGGCAGAGTCCGGACCCCGCCACCCGGATGAGGGCGCCGCCGCGCGTCCCCTCCCCGCTCGCGCGCGGCGCCGCCACCACCACCACGGGGGCGAGAAGCACGAGCGCGAGGCACGAGGCCGCCTCGCCGGTCATCAGGACGACGGCGCCCGCGAGGATCGACGCCAGCTTCGCGGTCCGCGCGCCGTCGGTCGCGGCGCGCGCGAAACCCCAGAGCGCCAGCGGCAGCCAGGCGAAGGCCGACAGCACGTTCTGCTGGCTCGCGAGCGACGCCGCCGGCCCGGACAGGGTCATCACCGCGGCGGCAAGAAACGCCGACGCCGCTTCGAGGCCGAGCGCGCGCGCCAGGAGATACCCCCCGAGCGCCAGGAGGGCATACTGCAGCACGATCGACGCGGTGAACGCCCGGTCGAAGGGGAACACCAGGAAGAGCGGCGTGATCGGATGCAGGACCAGGTGGTTCGGGTTGGCGAGCAGCGGCGTTCCGCCGCCGTGCAGCGGATCCCACAGCGGCAGCTCGCCGTGCCGGATCCGCTCGGTCGTCACCTCGCGCATCGGCGCGTGGTTCTGCGACACGTCGCGAAGATAGAAGAGCCGCCCCTGGAGGGCGCCGCGAAACGCGACGATCAGCAGGATGGCGAGGAGGAGGGCGGCGGCCCAGGCCTCCGGGCCGCGCCGGACCGTCGGCGTGGGCATCGGGGCTTAGGCCGCGCCCGCGCGGGGCTCCCGCCGTCCCTCGATCAGCTGGTATTTTTTCGCGAAGTACCGGAAGGATCGGAAGGACATGCCGAGCAGCTCGGCGGCCCGCGTCTGCACGCCCTGCGCCCGATCGAGCGCCATCTGCATGAACTGCTCGCGCAACCCCTCCAGCTGGCGCTCGAGATCGATCCCCTGGTCTCCCAGGTCGGCTGGGAGATCGCGCGGCGCGCGGCGGGTCCCGCCGAAGTGGCTCGACAGCTCCGCCGGCCCGATGACGTCGCCCTTGACCAGCGCGACCGCGCGCTCGATGACGTTCTCCAGCTCGCGGACGTTGCCGGGCCAGTCGTGCTCGAGCAGCTGCCGGAGCGCGTGATCGGACACCCCGGAGACGCGCTTCCCCATGATGGCGCCGTACTTCTCGACGAAGTGGTTGACCAGGCGCGGCACGTCCTCGCGCTTCTCCCGGAGGGCCGGCATGCGCACGAGGATCACGTTGATCCGGTAGAACAGATCCTCGCGGAAGCGGCGCTCGCGCACGAGCGCCTCGAGATCCTGGTTGGTGGCCGCGAGGACCCGCACGTTGACTTCGCTTTCGTCGGTGCCGCCGACCCTGCGGATGCGCCGCTCCTGGAGGACGCGCAGGAGCTTCACCTGCATGGCGGGGGTGGTGTCGCCGATCTCGTCGAGGAAGAGGGTTCCCCCGTCGGCGACCTCGAACAGCCCCTTCTTCGCGGTGACCGCCCCCGTGAACGACCCGCGCGCGTGCCCGAACAGCTCGCTCTCGAGGAGCTCGTCCGGCATGGCGCCGCAGTTGATCGACACGAAGGGCCGGTCCTTCCGGGGACTCCGGGCATGGATGGCACGCGCCGCCAGCTCCTTGCCGGTCCCCGACTCGCCGCAGATCAGCACCGTGCTGTGGGTCGCCGCGATCTGCTCGATCAGGTCGAAGACCTCCTTCATGCGCGGGCTCTCGCCCACCAGGTCGTCGATGCGCGCCCGCTCCTTGAGCTCGCGCTTCAGGATGCGGTTCTCGGTCTCGAGGTGGCGCTTCTCGAGCGCGTGCCGCACCACCGTCTTGAGCTCCTCGACGTCGAACGGCTTGATCAGGTAGTCGTAGGCCCCGAGCTTCAGCGCCTCGACGGCGCTCTCGGTGGAGGCGTAGGCGGTGATCAGGATGACCGGGATGTCGGGGCTGGCGCTCTTGGCCTGTCGCAGCACCTCGATCCCCGAGAGCCCGGGCATCGCGATGTCGCTGATCACCAGGTCGAACTCGCCGCGCGCCGCCAGCTCGAGCGCCTTCTCGGCGCCGTCGGCGGCGGTCACCCCGTACCCCTCCTTGCGCAGGAGGATCGACAGGAAGTCGCGCATGCCCGGTTCGTCGTCGACGATCAGGATGCGATCCATGCACCCTCCTCCCCCGCTTCGGCGCCGCGCCGCGGCAGGCTGATGACGATCTCGGTCCCGACCCCGCGGCGGCTGCGCACGCGGATGCGACCGTCGTGCTCCTGCACGATGCGGTAGACAATTGCGAGCCCGAGACCGGTGCCGCCCCGGAAGGATCCGTGGAACGGCTGGAAATTCTCGGTCACCTCGTCGTCCGACATCCCGACCCCGGTGTCGGCGAAGACGACCTCCGCCTGCTGCGGCCCGGTGAGCCGGGCGCGCGCGGTCAGGGTGCCCCCCTCGGGCATCGCCTTGAGCGCGTTCTTCGCCAGGTTCCAGAAGACCTGCTTCATCCGGTTGACGTCGACGCAGGCCGGCACGGGGCCGGCGGAGGCGTCGACGAGCACCCGGTGGTCGGGGCGCCGCTCGTCGCTGTTCTCGAGCAGGCTCAGGGTCTCGCGCAACACGCCCGACAGCTCGGTCTCCTCCGGGTGGAACCGCCCCGGCTTCGCGAAGGCGAGGAAGTCGCGGATGATGCCGTCGAGCCGCTTCGACTCCTTGACGACGATCTCCATCAGATCCCCCGCATCCCCCTGCGGCCGCAGATCACGCCGCAGCACCTGGACCGACCCGCTGATCGACGCCAGCGGGTTCCTGAGCTCGTGCGCCACGCCGGCCGCCATCTCGCCCAGCGC
>DATKFL010000267.1:0-4070 GCA_035511355.1 Dongiaceae bacterium | reverse complement strand
CCGCCTGCGGCCCCCTCGCCGGCGGGATGACCGAGACGATCGCCTGTCAGAACACGCCTCCCGACCGAGCGACTTGCAGCCACTGATCGGACCGGGGGTCAGCGCGACGGCGCAGCCCCGGTCCTGGGCTTCGCATCGAGCGCCGCGAGGTTCCGGCGTGCCGGCCGGAATTCGGGATCGATGGCGAGCGCCGCTTCGAAGTCCTTGCGAGCCTTCGACGTTTTCCCCAGCGCCGCCCACGCCCGGCCGCGGTTGTTGAGCGCCCAGGTGTCGACCGGGTAGAGCCGCAACGCCTCGTTCAGCTTCCCGATCGCCTCCCGATACCGGCCGCCGATGAAAAGATCGTTCCCCCAGTTGTACCAGGCGGCCGAGAACAGAGGGTCGAGGTCCAGCGCCTTCTGGTACTCGAGGGCGGCGTGCTCGTGGTCGCTGCGCTCGGAGCGGATCACCCCGAGGTTGTTGTGCACCTGGGCGAGAAACTGGTCGCGGTCGAGGTCGCGCGGAAAGGCCACCCTGCCGCGCGCCGTGGCGGACGACGGCGCGGTCACCTCGGCAAGACCTTCCGGAGTCGGCGCCCCCAGCGCCAGCGTCTCGATGTCGATCCGGCTCCTCCCGTCGTCGTAGCGCAGGTAGACGTGCGACGGGATCGCCACCGCGTGGACCGGCAGGTTGAGTTGCTCGGCGAGGATGAGGTAAATCGCTGCGATGCCGACGCAGTACCCCTCCCGGCGGGCCAGGACCGCCGACGGCAGAAGGTTGCAGGGGTTGTGGATGTCGCGCGACGCCTTGATGCCCAGGCGGCGAAAGACGATCTCGTTCAGCGCCTCGACGGGGAAGGGCGAGTCGCGCAGCGGCGTGCCCGAGGCGTCCACCGAGTCGAGAAGCGCCGCTATCGTCGCTTCGAGCGAGGCATCACCCGCCGGTGCGTCGCAGAGCCCGCCCGATTCGGATTCGATCTGCTCGAGGGCGCCGAGGAGAGTGTTCGGCTCGGAGGCGCGGGCCGCGGAGATCGCCGGCAGGAGGAGGGCGATCGAGACCAGGAGCACGCCGACGATTGGAGACTTTGGCCTCTTCAACCCGCCCTCGAAGGAGACCGGTCATTCTGACACGTCACTGCGAGGGTCGATTTCGACCGACGTCGAAAAGGGTGATAGCCTTACGGGCCGCCGGCGGTCCAGGAGGGGGATTGCCGGCCAAACCGGTGCCCGTCGCCCGGCGGTCCAGAGTCCACCGCAGCCTCGTCCATGAGCGAACCAGTCATCTGTTTCGGGCAGCAGCCGTGCGGCTTCTTCCCGAAGCGATTCTTCTACGCCAAGGTCGTCACGGCGCGCCGACTGCAGCGTGAGATCGGCGGCCGCATCATCTATTTCTGCCACGACAGCGACCACGATTACCGCGAGACCACGACCCCGCTCGTCGACCGGACGACCGGCGACCTGAAGCGCCTGAACTTCGACCACACCAGCCGCATCCAGAAGAAGTACTCGCCGCTCTTCGCCAAGCGGATCCAGCCGGGCTGGCAGGAGCGGACGGCGCGCGTCATGCCGTGCTTCACGGCGCCGCCCGAAGTGCGGCTCTTCGAAGCGATCCGCGCCGAAACGGCGGCCGACTTCTGCCTCGAGATGTACCGGGGCCTGGGTCTTCTCGAAGGGATCGAGACGGTCCGCTCGGGGGACCCCGAGGTTCGGCGCCGCGCCATCGAGGTCGACGACTGCTTCGTCGACGTCGAGTACGAAGGGGAGCTGGTGCGGGCGCGTCGGGAGACGGGGCGGCTGCGGCTGCATCGGGGGGGCGGCGAGTTCATCGATCTCCCCGACCAGCCGGCGGGCAAGGAGCGCATCAGCCCGACGCGCGACACCCGCCTGCGCTGGATGCAGTCGGTCGTGCGCTGCACGCACTACATCGCCGGGGCGGGTGAACTGCAATACCTGAAACAGGACGAGGCGCCGGAGATCGCCTTCGTTCCGCGTGACGCGATCGACGACGACCACGGCTCGTACATCGGGACGGGGGCGGGAGCGGGTGCGGGAGAGGTCGAGGTGAAGCCATGAGCGCGACCCATCCGACCTCGGACATGCGACTCCTGGCCATCGGCGCTCATCCGGACGACGTCGAGTTCGGCTGCGGCGGCATTCTTGCCGTCGAGACCGCGCGCGGCCACGCGGTCACCATCATGAGCCTGTCGCGCGGCGAGTCGGCGACCAGCGGCACCCCTGAAACCCGCCAGCGCGAAGCCGAGGCGGCCGCGAAGGCATTGGGGGCGAGCGTCGAGTTCCTCCCCCTCGAAGGGGACGGCCGGCTCGAGTATCGGCCGCAGAACGCGCTCGCGATCGCCGCGGCAATCCGCCGCCTCCGACCGCGCATCGTGCTCGCGCCATCGCCCGACGAGGACCAGCATCCCGACCACGCGAAGGCGGCGCGCCTGGTGCGCGACGCGGCGCGGCTGGCGCGCTACGGCGGGCTGACGGGGGCGGGGCCGGATCCGGCGCACGCCATCGACGCGCTCTACTTCTACGACATCACCGGGGTCGGGCAGGGGACCGCAGTCGCGCACCTCGCCAGGATCGTCATCGACGTCACCCCCGCGCTCGCGGCGTGGAAGAGGGCGATGGAGTGCCACGCGTCGCAGCAGGCGACCCGCAACTACCTCGATCTCATGCTGGCGCGCTCGCGCGCGCTCGGCGCGGCCATCGGTGTCGAGCACGCACAGGCCGCCTGGGCGAACGACTCGATCCGCCTCGGCGCGCTCTCCGACCTGCGCGGCTCCGCGAGGCTCTTCTGATGCGCCTCGGGATCACCTGCTACCCGTCGGTCGGCGGCAGCGGCGTCCTGGCGTCGCAACTGGGGCAGCAACTGGCGCGGCGCGGGCACGAAGTGCACTTCATCTCGTACGGCCGGCCGTTCCGCCTCGACACGTCGCAGCCGAACGTCTTCTTCCACCCGGTCACGATCAACGAATACGACCTCTTCCGCTACCCCGACTACACGCTGCCGCTGTCGGTGAAGCTGGCCGAGGTCAGCCGCGAACGCGGGCTCGAGCTCCTCCATGCCCACTACGCGGTGCCGCACGCGGTGGCGGCCTGCCTCGCGCAGGAGATGCTGGGAGCGTCGGCGCCGCGCCTGATCACGACCCTGCACGGGACCGACACGACGCTCATCGGGAAGGACCCGAACTACCGCCCGATCATCAAGCACGCGCTCGAGCGCTCCGCCGGCGTCACGGCGGTGTCGGAGTTCCTCAAGCGCGAGACGCTCGAGGTCTTCGGCGGGCCGCAGGGGATCAAGGTTGTGCACAACTTCTTCGCGCCGGTCGAGCCGAGCCGTCCGCGCGCCGCGATGCGGACGGCGCTCGGCTTCAAGGACGACGACGTCGTCGTGCTGCACATGTCGAACCTGCGCCCCGGGAAGCGCATCCCGGACCTGCTGCGGGTGATCGCGGCGGCGAAGCGGCGTGATCGGATCAAGCTGCTCCTGCTCGCCGGGGGCGACTTCGCGCCGCACCGGCCGCTGGCCGACTCCCTGGGTCTCGGCGACCGGCTGACGATCGTGCCGGCGGTGGTCGATGTCGAAAACTACCTCGCCGCCGCCGACGTCGGGCTCTACACCTCCGACTTCGAGTCGTTCGGGCTCAGCATCCTCGAGAGCATGTTCCACGGCCATCCGGTGCTCGCGACGGACAGCGGCGGGGTGCCCGAGGTGGTGGTCGATGGCGAGACCGGATACCTGGTGCCGGTGGGCGATATCAACGGCTTCGCGGCGCGGCTCGACGAACTCGCTTCGGATCCGGCGCACGCGCGTGCCCTCGGGGTGCGCGGCGCCGAGCGCGCGCGGCGCCTGTTCTCGGCCGACACGATCGTCGGCGACTATCTGGAGTTCTACCGGCAGGTGCTGGCGAAGCAGGCTCCGACGGGCCAGGTGCCCGGGGGCCAGTTGCCGGCGAATCAGGTTCCGGCCAAGGAGGATCGGCGCGCATGACTGGTGGTGCCCGGATGCGGGGAGGGATCGCGATGGCGGTGGGACTGGGGTGGTTCGTCGCGGGGAGCGCGGCGGCGCAGGCGCCGCCGCGACCG
>DATKFL010000266.1:0-12737 GCA_035511355.1 Dongiaceae bacterium | reverse complement strand
GCCCTTCGCGCCGGTAGCCGAGCCGGTGCAGGAGAGATTCCAGCTCGTCGAGGCAGCCGTGCAGGTCGCCGATGACGTCGAACGGACCGCGCTCGGCGGCGCGGTCGCAGGGCAGCGGCGACAGGGCGACCTTCGCCCGCCCCGAATCGCCGGCGCCGCGCAGGCGGTGCACCGCCGCGAACGGCTCCCGGCCGATCGCCGGGAGCGCCGCCTTGAGCCCGCGCGCGTGCCTCTCGATCACCGCCCGGCCGACGCGCCGGCCGTCGCCCCGGGTCGCGTCCTGGCGCACGCACTCCTCCGCCGAGAGGTCGAGCACGATCGCGACCGCCGGCAGGTGGTGCCGCACCGCGATCTCCAGGGCGCGCGCGCGCGCCGCGGCCTCGAGGCTGGTGGCGTCGAGCACCGCCAGGCGCCGGCGCCTGAGACGCGCCTCGAGACGCGCATGCGCCAGCGCGAACGCCGCCGCGGAGACCGCCTGATCGGCGGCGTCGCCGCTCAACGCGGCGCGGCAGGCATCGGACGAGACGACGGCGGCGGGCGGGAAGTTGCGCCGGCAGAAGGCGCTCTTGCCGGAGCCGGCCGGGCCGACCATCAGGACCAGCGAGGGCGTCGGCACCGCGACGACCGTCTCCCGGTCCATGGCCACCTCCGGCGGCGTGCGTCGATCGCTAGTAGCTCAGCAACTCACGCAAGGCGCCCGTAATCCCCTCGACCGACGGCAACACCGCGGTCTCGAGGTTCGGTGCGAACGGCACGAACGAGTCACGCGCGCCGATCCGTTTCACCGGCGCGTCGAGGCTGTCGAAGGCGGCGTCCGCGATCTGGGCCGCCACCTCGGCGCCCATCCCGGCGAACAGCGGCGCCTCGTGCGCCACCAGCACCCGGCCGGTCCTGCGCACCGAAGCGAGCACCGTCTCGATGTCGAGCGGCACGATGGTGCGCAGGTCGATGATCGCCGCGTCGGGCTCCTTCCCTTCGGCGGCGAGCGCTCCGAGCGCCTGCTGCGCCATGTGCACGGTGCGACCCCAGGCGACGATGGTGATCTCGCCGCCGTCGCGCACGACGCGCGCCTGGCCGAACGGCAGCACGTAGTCGGCCCCCGGCTCCGGCGTCTTGGTGTAGACCTGCCGGTACAGCCCCTTGTGCTCGAAGAAGAGGATCGGGTCGTCCATCCGGCAGGCCGCCTTGATCAGCCCCTTGGCGTCGGCGGCGTTGCTCGGATAGGCGATGTACCAGCCGGGAGTGTGGGCGTACAGCGTCTCGGGGCACTGCGAGTGGAACGGCCCGCCGCGGATGTAGCCGCCGGTCGCGACCCGCACCACCATCGGGCAGGTCCAGGCCCCCGCCGATCGCCAGCGCAGCGTCGGGATCTCGTTGCGCATCTGCATGTACGCCGGGAAGGAGTAGTCGGCGAACTGGATCTCGACCACCGGTTTGAATCCGCCGATCGCCATCCCCTGCGCCATGCCGACGATGGTCGCTTCCGACAACGGCGAGTTCTCGACCCGGCCGGGGAAGGCGTCGGTCAGGCCGCGGGTGACGCCGAACACGCCGCCCTTCGGATCCTGCACGTCCTCGCCCCACATGACGATCCGCTGGTTGCGCTCCATCTCTTCGCGCAGGCCGTGGTTGATCGCCTCGACCATGGTGATCGGCGCCTCGGAGACCGGGGTCGGGTCGCTCTCGGCGGTGATGACGCGATCAGGGCTGTAGATGTCGGCGGTGGCGCTCTCGGGCGGCGGGTAGGGCTTGGCGTCGACGGCGCGCGCGGCGGCCTCCACCTCGGCCTTGGCGCGCGCCCGCCAGTCGGCGATCTCGCGCTCGCTCAGGAGGCCCATCTGCTTGATCCGCAGCTCGGTGTGCGTCAGCGGGTCCTTCTTGCGCGCCTCCTCCATGTCGGCTTCGTCGCGGTACTTGGTCTGGTCGTCCGACGACGAGTGCGAGTCGATGCGCACCACCATCGCCTCGACGAACAGCGGGCCGCCGCCGCGCCGCATCTCGGCGATCATCGGCTGCAGGGTGGCGTACATCTCGGTGAACCGGGTGCCGTCGACGCGCACCGACTTCATCCCGAAGCCGCGCGCGACCTCGTGCAGCTTCGAGGAGGTCTGCTGCTCCTGCGGCACGCTGATGGCGTAGCCGTTGTTCTGGATCAGGAACAGGACCGGCAGCCGATCGTGCTGCGCCTTGTTGAGCGCCTCGAAGAACTCCCCTTCGGAGGTCGACCCCTCGCCGCCGGAGACGTACACCACCTCGTCGCGCCCGTCGGCCTGCACCGCGCGCGCCATGCCCACCGCGATCAGGAACTGGGTGCCGGTGCAGGCGGTCGGCGAGACGACGCGCAGCGCCTTCGAGGAGAAGTGCTCCGACATGTTGCGGCCGAGCGAATTCGGGTCGCCGTCGCGCGACAGGAGACCCTGGAAGATCTCCTCGAGCGGCATGCCGAGGCCGACCATCAGGGCCTTCTCGCGGTAGTAGGGGAAGAACCAGTCCTTCCCCGGCTGCAGGAGCATCGCGGTCGCGATCTGGACCTTCTCGTGGCCGCGGGCGGAAGCGTAGAAGGAGCACTTGCCGGCGCGCACGAAGAGGCGTCCCTGCTCCTCGACGTAATACGTCCTGAGCATCTTTTCGTAGAGCGAAAGGAAGACCTCGGGACTGACGCCGTGGGTCTCCGGGCGCGACGCCTTGTTCACCGCCATTCGTGTCCTCCGCATGCGGCGCGATGGTACAACGACCCCCCGGCGGTCACAAAGCCGTATGCGGCGGCCGCGTCGTCCCCCCGACGCCCCCGAAGACGAACTTGAAACCGAGGAACCTCTGAAAGCCTTGTGCCGCAAGGGTTTCAAAGTTGCGGTCCGCGGGACGGCTGCCTATATTGAGCGCCGCCGAAGGTCGCGCGGCCCAACGCCGCGTCACCCCGGAGCGGAGGACGTCATGAACGCCCGCGCCTTCCAGCTGGTCCGCAAGGAGAAACCCCTGCCGCCCGCGAAGCCTCCCGAGAAGCAACCCCCCGCGCCGACCGGCATCCGCGCGCCGGGCTCGAGCGGCGGCACGCGCGGGAACGGCATGATCTGCGGGGCGCCGGGCCTCGACTAGGGCGCCGCCTGGAAGGCGACGCGGATCAGCTCCTTCGCCGCGCCGCCGAAGTCCCCTGCCACGATCGCCACGGCGTCGCCGTGCCGTTTCACCCGGGCACCCCGCGCCACCTTGACCGCCGCCTCGAACTCGCGCGCGTCGTGCTCGCTGTCCCAGACGCTGACGAACAGGCTGACCGCGGCGTCGCCCTTCCGGTAGACCTGCCAGGTGTCGCCGCCCCAGCCGGTCGCGGCGGCGTTGGTCCACCGCTCGAGCGGCTGATCGGTCGAGGTCGGATCGCCCGGGTCGAGACCGGTGAGCAGCGCCACGGTCAGCTCGCCGAGCGTGCCCGAAGCGTCGAGCGCGAACCCCGGGCCGAGCGCCGCCGACTGGTCCGGCAGGGTCACGGCGCGCGGCAGGTCGCGCTTCTCCGGGTTCCAGTACTTCTCCGGATGCAGGATCTGCTCGGTCGACTGCGGCGGCTCGCGGAAGGCGCGGTCGATGTCCGACGGCGTGATGCCGCCGGTCTTCATCCGGATCATCTCGCCGCGCAGGAGGAACGCCAGCCCGAGGATGTAGGGCGCGATCACCGATCGCTGCACGAAGACCGGCGCCGCCTTGAGCCGCTCGCCGCGCCCCATCTCGCTCGACTGGAAGTCCCGGAGGGCCTCGCGGTCCAGCCGCCCCGCCTGCACCTGACGCACGACGAAGACGCTCATCACCGCGGTGCCCGACCCTTCGATGACCGCGTCGAGCGCGCTGGAGTGGTCGTCGTCCGGCGCCGCGTCGAGCAGCCGGTCGATGCCGAACACCTGGTCGTCGAGCGCGTGGGTCAGCTCGTGGGCGATGATGATCGGCGCGGCGGCCCGCGGCAGGTCGCCGAGCACGAAGAAGGTGTCGCGCGCCGGGTCGTAGTAGCCGCCCGCCTGTTCCTCGAGGACGTCGAACACCACCGAGACCAGGTCGGTGCGCTCCGGCAGGAGGCCGAGGTGCTGGTACAGGATCTCCTCGGCGCGCACCTGGCGCTCCGGCCAGTACTTCTTGATCCGCCCTTCGAAATGCCGGCGGGCGCCGGCGTCGTCGATGATCTCGACCGGCACCGGGTGCTTGAACTTCGCGCCGCGGATCTCCTCGACGATCGGGGCGATGCTCCTGGTCAGGTCGGCCGCCTCCTCCTTGCCGATCATGCCGGCGGAGCGGACGGCCGCGGCGACGACCAGCGTGGCGGCGGCGCCGACGGCGACGGCGACCAGGAACATGCGGGCGGGACGGTCGAAGCGGGCGTCCAACGGGGCTCTCCCGCCGGGGAGGCCGCGACCGGCCGCACCGGACCGCATCATTATATGTAGTGCGCCGCCGGACGCCGGCTCAGAGGGCGAGCGCTTTCCTCGTCCGGCCGCCCACCTCGCCGTCGGGAACCAGGCCCTGGTCGTGCTGGAACTGCACCACCGCCGAGGCCGTCTGCGGTCCGTAGACGCCGTCGACGGCGCCCGGGTGATACCCCAGCTTCGTCAGGAGCTTCTGGATCGCGCGCACCTCGTCGCCTCGCAGCAGCGGGGTCGTCAGACGCAGGACGCCGCGCGGCTGGGTCACCTCGACCGGCGTCGCCTGCCGGAAATAGCGCACCCCGGGAACCAGGATGCCGAGGTCCCATCGTCGGTCGTCGAGCCCAAGCCGGACCACGCCGTCGGCCTGGCTGTGCGCCTCGACCGTGCCGCCGGCGCCGTCCGAGATGACGATGTGACCAGTGACGCGCCGCGCCGGCAGGCGAAGGAGAAACGCTCCCGCGACCCGCGCCGCCTCGTCCACCTCGACCACGGCGCCGCGCGCCCGCGCGTCCTCGTCCCAGTACCCCGTGTAGGCGTCGGCCAGCATCGGATCGTCGGCGGGTCGCGTTCCGAAGAGGATCCCGGTGGCGCGATACAGGCACCAGGCGGCGAACTCGGCGCAGTCCCACGGACCGTGCCAGGAGGGGTTGGCCAGGGGCGCGCGCGCTCCGAGGATGTACGGCTCGCGGAGATGTTGCACCGCGATCGCGACGATGGCGTCGCCCCCGGCGGCAGCCGGCGCGCGCAGGGTCGGCGCGGATCGGTCGCTTCTGCGGGCGGGAGACTTCCTTCTCGACTTCGGCGCGGATGGCATCGATCCACCTCCGCGTCATGAGACGGACACGCGCCGCGATCTCCCGTCGCGGTGCCGCGGCGCGAGGCCTAGCGGGCGGGTTCGGCGGGGGAGTCGGCGGGAGGCGCCGCCTTGGCGCGCCAGGTGGCCGCCTGGTCGGGGCGGCCGAGGCGTTCATACAGGTCGGCGATCTCGGTCCGCATGTCGCCCAGGCGGGCCTGGTCGCCGGGGAAGAGCTTCGACAGCCGCCCCTCCGCTTCGACCAGCGGCGCCTCGGCGCCCTTGAGGTCGCCGCGCGCCAGCCGGCACTCGCCGTCCACGCGGTAGGCGGTCGCGACCAGCGGCGAGTCGGCCGGCGCGAACTTGTGGCACTGCGCGATGGCGTGATCGATGAAGGCGCGCTCGCCGGCGCAGCGCCCGGTGGCGGAGTAGAAGCGCGCCAGGTTGAGGAGCGGCAGGAGGGTCCCGAGACTGTCGTCGCCCAGCGTCCGGCGCGAGCTCTCGTACGCTTCCTTGTAGAGCGGCTCGGCCTTGTCGTAGTGCTTCAGCCGGCGCTCGATGATCGCCAGGTTGTTGATCGCGGTCAGCGTCAGGTTGTGATCGTTTCCGAGCACGCGGCGGTGGCGCGCCAGGGTGTCCTCGGCCGCCCGCTCGGCATCCTCCAGCCGGTCCTGCGCGAGGTAGAGCTGCGCCAGGTTCCCCAGGGTCTGGAGGTAGTAGGGGGAGTCTTCGCCGTTCTTCGCGCGCTGCGCGTCGAGCAGCCGCTTGTAGAACGCCTCGGCCTCGTCGTACTTCCCGAGATCGGTGTCGATCATCGCCACGTTGTTCATCGCGGAGAGCGTCTCTTCGGAGGATGCGGCCGGACCGCGCTGGCCCGCCTCGAGCGCGTCGCGGGCGGCCCTTTCGGCCTCCTCCAGTTTTCCCTGGTCGTAGAGCGCGGCCGAGATCTGTGCCAGCGTGTTCACGGTCTCGCGGGAGTCGGGGCCGAACGTCCGGCGCATCGGTTCGAGGGCGCCGCGCAGCAGCGCCTCGGCCTCCTCGGGCCGGCCGGCGCTGTAGGCGATGCCGGCGAGCTCGCCGGTGGTGCGGAGGGCCTCGGCCGACTCCGGTCCCTGCTCCCGGGCGTAAATCGCGAGCGCCGCTTTCAGGTGCTTCTCCCCTTCGTCAAGGATCCCGATCCCCGCAAAGGTCCGGCCGAGAGTGCGGCGCACCGCCGCCGCGACCAGAGGCTCGCCGGCGAAGCCCCCTTCGATCTTCTTCGCCGCGGTCAGCAGGACCGATCGCACCGTCACCTCCGGGTCGGGCGTGCGCATCGGGTCGGCGGCCGCGAGCAGGTCGTCGTTCAGGAAATCGTTCACCGCCTGCGCGATGCGCGCCTGCCGCTCGGCCTCGGCCCGCTCGCGACCGGCGCGCGCGTACAGCACGCCGAGCCAGGCGACGCCGGCCGCGATCGACACCACCAGCGCCGCGGCGAGCGCGAAGGCGACGCGATTCCGCGCCATCGCCTTGCGCAGGAGATAGAGCGCGCTCGGCGGCCGCGCCAGGATCGGCTGCGAAGCGAGATGGCGGCCGAGGTCCTCGGCGAGCGCCGCCGCCGACCGGTAGCGCTGCTCGGGGTCCTTCTCGAGCGCCTTCGCGACGATGGTCTCGAGATCCGGGTCGAGGTGCACCCCGCGCGGCCAGTCCTCGCGCAGCGGCCGCCCGCGTTCCCGGGTGATCGCCGCCAGCGCCTCGGCGATCGACAAGTCCTTGAGCTCGTACGGCCGCCGGCCCGACAGCATCTCGTGCAGGATCATCCCGAGCGAATAGACGTCGGAGCGGACGTCGACGTCGTCCGGACGCCCCTGCGCCTGCTCGGGGCTCATGTACGACAGCGTCCCCTGGATCTGATCCTTGTGCGTCGTGATGGTCGCCATCACGTCGCTGCCGGCAATGCGCGCCAGGCCGAAGTCGAGGATCTTGACCGTGGCCCGCCCCGACTCCTCGGTGACCACGATGTTCGTGGGCTTCAGATCCCGATGGATGACGCCGCGCTGATGGGCGTACTGCACCGCGTCGCAGCAGGCGCGGAAGAGCCCGATGCGCCGCTCCAGATCGGCGCGGCTGCCGACCGGGCCGGTGACCGCCTGGTTCAGCAGCGGACCGCGCACCAGTTCCATCGCGAAGTAGTTCTGCCCGTCGTCGGTGCGCCCCGACTCGTAGATCGCCGCGATGTTCGGGTGCTTCAGGCGCGCCAGGGTCTCGATCTCGCGCTCGAACATGTGCAGGTGCTGCTGGCTGAGCGCGCGCGCCGTGTGGATCACCTTGAGCGCCACCAGGCGCCGCGGCGACGCCTGCTCGGCCTCGTACACCCGCCCCATCCCGCCCTCGCCGAGGAGGCTGACGATGCGGTACGGCCCGATGGTCTCCGGGATCGGCCCCGGCGACGCGCCGCCGGCGGCCGACGCCGACGAGGCCGATCCGCCGGCGCCGGTGTCGACGCTGGTGCGTGTCGGGTCGAGGTCCTGAGATTGGGAACGATCCTCGGTCACGGGGCGGGAGTATGGGGCAAGCAGGAAGCGCAAGACAAGCATTCGAGCCGCGGATTTGGGACAATCCGCGCATGCCAATGGAGGCGGTCGCGGACCGGAAACTCGGAAAAGCGAGACTCGCCCTGCGCCGTCTCCTCGCGTTTCTGCTGAGCTTGGCGTGCCCCGGTCTCGGCCAGTACTACGCCGGGAGGCCGGTGCGCGCATGCGCGTCGCTGGCCGCGTTCTGGCTGCTCTTCGTGCCGCTCGCTGTGGAGCTGCCGGTGTTCGTCGCCTGGGGACCTTGGACGATCCTCGCATCGATGGGCGTAGCGGTCGCGCTTCAGTTCATCGTGCCGGTGGACGCGGCGTTCTGCGTGCAGGCCGGCTCCGTCGGCGGCGCGCGCAACGTGAAACGCTGGCTCGGCGGCATCGCTTTCGCGCTGGCAGGACTCGCCGCTCTCCTCTTCATGCCGGAGTGGCTGAAGACGCACGTGCCGCGGCGGCTATCGCAAGTGCCGTCGTCGGGCATGCGTCCCGCCCTCCAGGAGGGCGACAGTGTGATCTTCGAGCGCGACCGACCAGATTCGAGCCCGCCCTTGCCCGGCGAGATCGTCGCCCTGGCGTCGCCCGGGAATCCGCAGGAGGAGTTCATCAAGCGAGTCGTCGGGCTGCCGGGGAACACCGTCGAGGTGCGCGAGGGTCGCCTCATCCTCGATGGAACGGAGCGGACTGCGCTTTCTTGGGATGGAGGACCCGGTTCGAACGGGACGGAAAGACTCGGGGGAAAATCGTACCCGATCCGCGCGAAGGGGATGGGAGAAATGTCCTGCCTGGACTGGGGGCCCGCTCGTGTGCCCGACGGCGCCTACTTCGTGCTGGGGGACGATCGTTGCCGAAGCGTCGACAGCCGCGAATGGGGGGCGGTCCCCGCCGATCATTTTCGGGGCAGAGTCCTGCGCATCCAGTGGTCGGCGGATCCGGCGACGGGAAAGGTGCGTTGGTCGCGGCTCGGCATCGACTTGACGGCGCGATGACCGCTGCGCTGGACATGCCCGCCCCCCTCCGATAATCTCTGCTCTTCATGACAACGGATCGTCCCGCCAATCGCCTCGCGCGCGAGACCAGTCCTTATCTCCGCCAGCATGCCCACAACCCGGTCGACTGGTATCCCTGGGGCGAGGAGGCGCTGGCGAAGGCCAGGGCCGAGGACAAGCCGATTTTCCTGTCGGTCGGCTACTCGGCCTGTCACTGGTGTCATGTCATGGAGCGCGAGTCGTTCGAGAACGACGACATCGCCGCGCTGATGAACGAGCGCTTCGTCAGCATCAAGGTCGATCGCGAGGAGCGTCCCGACCTCGACGAGATCTACATGGCGGCGACCCAGTTGATGACCGGGCAGGGGGGCTGGCCCAACTCGGTCTTCCTGAGTCCCGACCTGAAGCCGTTCTACGCCGGCACCTACTTCCCGCCGACGGCGCGCTACGGACGGCCCGGCTTCGCCGAAGTCCTGCACGGCGTCTCCGAGGCGTACCAGAAGCGCCGCGACGAGATCACCAAGGTCGGCTCCGAGCTGACCGAGCAGATCCAGGCGCTGTCGGTCATGAAGGCGGGGAAGACCGCCGCGGGGCCGAACATCCTGAGCCGCGCCTTCGGTGAGCTGGCGGGGCGGTTCGACTCCCAGCACGGCGGCTTCGGCGGCGCGCCGAAGTTCCCGCACAGCATGGATGTCGCGTTCCTCCTGCGCTATCACCGGAAGTCGGGCAACACCGAGGCGCTGCGGATGGCGGTGGTCAGCCTCGATCGGATGGCGCAGGGCGGTCTCAACGACCAGATCGGCGGCGGTTTCCACCGCTACTCGGTCGACGCGCAGTGGCTGGTGCCGCACTTCGAGAAGATGCTGTACGACAACGCGCTCCTGGCGCGCGCCTACCTCGAAGGGGCGCAGGCGGTGGCGGCGCTGCCGGTCTCGCACGCGCTGCCCGACGGCGGCGCCGCGGCGGCGGCGATCTACCGCGACGTGGCGCGGCAGACGCTCGACTGGGCGATCCGCGAGATGCAGGTCCCGGGCGGCGGTTTCTGCTCGGCGCTCGACGCCGACAGCGAAGGCGAGGAAGGAAAGTTCTACGTCTGGACCGCGGCGCAGATCGACGAGGCGGTCGGCCGGCAGGAAGCGGCGTTCGTCTCCGGCACCTACGGGGTCACCCCGGAGGGGAACTTCGAGAAGGGGACCAACATCCTGCACCTGCCGCAGCCGCTCGCCGCGCTGGCGCGCGCGCAGCGCACCGACGAGGCGGAGATCCGGCTGCGGCTGGCGGGGGCCAAGGCGCGCCTGCTCGCCGCCCGCGAGCGCCGGGTGCGCCCGGGGCGCGACGACAAGGTGCTGGCCGACTGGAACGGCCTGATGATCTCGGCGCTGGCGCTCGGGGCGCGCGTCCTCGACGACGGCCGCTACCGCGACGCGGCGCGCGCCGCCGCGCGCATGGTGCTCGGATCGATGCGCCGTGACGGCCGGCTCCTGCACGCCTGGCTCGGCGGCGAGGCGCGGCACCGCGCCTATCTCACCGACTACGCGGCGATGATCGCGGCGCTGGTCGATCTCTACGAAGCCACCTTCGAGCCGACATGGATCGCCGAGGCGACCGGGCTGGCGCGCCAGGCGTTCGATCTCTTCCGCGACCCGGAGGGGAACGGCTGGTTCCTGACCGCGCGCGATCACGAGACGCTGATCGCGCGCACCCGGGAGCAGAACGACGGCGCCACGCCTTCGGGCGTGTCGATCCTGGCGCAGGCGCTGCCGCGGCTCGCGGCGCTCACCGGCGAGACGCGCTGGGTCGACGAGACCGAGGCGATCCTCCGCCTCTACCGCGAGCGCCTCGAGCGTTTCCCCTCGGCGTTCGGGGCGATGATCGTCGCGCTCGATCAGACGCTCGACGCGCCGCGCCAGGTGGTGCTGGCCGGCGGCGCGCGGGACGACGCCGCGCTGCGCTCGTTCCATGAGGCGCTGCGCGACGGCTGGCGCCCGAACCTGGTGGTCGCGGTCGCCGACGCTTCCGATGCGAGCGCAGCCGAGGCGGTGCCGCTCCTCAAAGGCAAGACGGCGGTCGCCGGCAAGGCGGCCGCATACGTCTGCGAAGCGGGCGCGTGCAAGGCTCCGGTCACCTCCGCCGACGAGATGCGAAGACTCCTCCAATAATCCGCGTCCGAAATTGTCAGAACGACAAGATAGCGACATCGCAGCCTCGCGCGATCTCTTGACACTCGTCCGGAGCGCGCCTAAAGTCGCTCCCGGTCGCCCCCTTTCCCTCGTCGTGGAGCGGTAGGTCGCCGGAGAGGGCCGGCTCGCAAGGGCCGGGGCCGTCCGCGGTCCGCGGATGACGCTCCCGTCAGATACGTGAGGGTTTCACATGGCTCGTGGCACGATCGCCAAACTGGTCCGTGATCGCGGTTTCGGATTCATCCGCGGCAACGACGGCAAGGACGTCTTCTTCCACCGCTCCGGTCTCGCCAATCTGAACTTCGACGAGCTCGAGCAGGGCACCCCGGTCGACTTCGAGGTCGAGAACAGCCCGAAGGGACCGCGCGCCAATCGCGTTCGCCTGGCGGCGAACGTCACCAACGCGGTCGAGTAGGGATTCGTCGGACCGCGCCGGTTGCACCGGCGCGGTCCGGCCGCTCAGCGCAGAAGTTCCAGCCCGCGCGCGTAGTCGTTGTATCCCGCCCCGTCGCGCGTGATCCGCGCCAGGTTGTATCCACCCCGCGTCAGTCGATAGAGGCCGTAACGCGGCCGGCCGGCCGGACCTTTTCCCGGACCGGCGGTGAGCAGGAATTTTCCGTCGCCGATTGGCACCGGTTCCCCTGCGCCGTACGGAAGAACCGCCGCCTCGGTGAGCTGCCTCAGGACCGGCGGCCTGGCGTCGGGCGCGAGCGCCAGCACCTGGCGCGGCTGTCCTTTCATGGAACGCGCGAACAGGATCGAGCCGTCGTCGAGACAGGCGGGAGCGGAGTCGATGGCGTCGGGAGCCGACGTCTCGCCGGTCGAGAGCAGGGTCGCGCCCGCGTCGGGATCGGCGGCGTCGAGATCGAGCCGGTGGAGACGCGGCGCGCCGCCGCGATCGGAGACGAAGATCACCGTGCGCCGATCGGGGAGGAGGCAGGGGGCGCCGTCGTCCGACGGCGCGCGGGTCAGCGGATGGGCGTCGGAGCCGTCGAGCCGCGCGACCCAGAGATCGCGCGGCGTTCCGGCCACCGCCGCGCGCGCGAACAGGATCCGATCGGCCCCGCACGGCGCGGGATCGCTGTCGGCCGCCACCGCCGCGCCGCCGCCGAACAGCGGCCGCGCGCCGGCGCTGCCGGCGTCGGCGACGTAGAGCGCCGCGCCGCCGCCGCGGGTGCTGACAAAGATGATGCGGCCATCCGGAAGCCGCGCCGGCATGCTGTCGACATATCCGGCATCGCCGGCGTCGCCGGAGCCGACCAGGGTGACGCTCCCGGCTTCGTCGTCGGCTTCGTAGAGCCGCGCGGCGCCGCCGCGGTCGGAGACGAAGAGCGGACGCTCGGAAGGCGGCGTGCGCGGCGCGCGTCCGCATCCGGCGAGAAGCGCGGCGCCGGCCAGGAGCAGCGCCGCCGCGCCCGGGGCGCCGGCCGGCGACAGCGCGCCGCGGCGCGATTGCGCTATCATCCCGCGCATCCTAACCGGAATCGGATGCGACCGATCTTCGAAGCCACCGCGATTCTCTTCCTGATGTTCCTGGTGCTGCGCGTGTCGCTGCGGCGCCGCCGGCATTCGATCCGCCTGCGCGGCGGCATCGTCGGGCTGAACGTCCTGTGCGGCGCCCTGGTCGGCTGGCTGGCCGCCACCCAGGCGCTGCGCGCCGACCCGGGATCGGCGGCGGGGCCGCCGGGGAGCGGGCCGCACGAGATGGCCGCCGCGATGCGGCATGTCCTGCCGTTGGCGGGGCTGGTGCTCGGCGGGCTCATCGCCGATGCGGCGCTCGGCGCGCTCTGGCGCCGCCTCCTGAAGGACGGCAGCGC
>DATKFL010000265.1:0-2748 GCA_035511355.1 Dongiaceae bacterium | reverse complement strand
GGTGATGTCGGGATGGCACCCCTTGTTGCCGCAGGCCTTCGACTCGAGGAAGAAATCCTCCGGCACGAAGCGGTTGCCGACCGTGGTCACCGAGGAGGGGAAGAACGGAGAGCCCTTGCCTCCCCCTTCGTCGTCCGGGGTGAGCGGCGCGGTCGTCGGGTTGACGATCACCGCGACGTGCGCCGGCCGGACCTGGTCGTAGCCGCGCATGGCGATCGGGAAGAGGATCGCGATGAGCAGACCCCACGCCGCGCGGCGCGCAAGCACCCCGCCCCCCGCGAGCACCCAGGCCGCGGCCGCGGCGCCGAGGGTCAGGACCGACGCTGCGATGTGCACGGTGAGCAGGGTCCGGTAGGGCGTCGCCGTCCCGGTCGCCGCGAGCCGGAGCGCCGTGCCGAGCGAGACGAATCCGGCGAGCGCCGCGACCACCAGGAGCGTTCCCCGGAAGGCGCCCCCGCCGCGCAGCCGTCGCGCCAGGATCGGCAGGCCGCGCAGCGCCACCAGGGCCGCGAGGACGATCCCGGCGACCAGGTGCGCCACCACCATCACGTGGTAGGCGATCGAGGCGGTGTCGAACGCCGCGAGGTAGGAGGAGTTCGCGACCACGAAGACCAGCGCCGCCGCGAGCCCCAGGTCGATGACGCGCCGGGTCACGCGGGCCCTCCGCCGACCACCGGATCGTCCGGATCGATCTGGTGCTTCCTGAAGTAGTAGGCGAGATTCCGCTGGTCGATCCCGAGGAGTCGGGCCGCCTCCTTGCGCACGCCGCCGGCGCGCCGGAGCGCCTCGACCACCGCCGTGCGCTCGGCCGCCTGCAGCACCACGCGCAGGGTCAGCTCCGACGGCCCGCCGTCGCCGGCCACCGCCGCGCGCGCCGCCGACTCGGGTCGTCCCGCGCCGGGCGGCGCCGGCGGCAGATCGAAGCCGACGACCTCGCCCCCCCCGCCTCCCAGGATCAGCGCCCGCTCGATCACGTTGCGCAGCTCCCGCACGTTGCCGGGCCAGTGGTACGCCTGCAGCTCGGCCATCGCGGCCGGCGGGATCACCGGCGGCCGACGGGCGAGACGGGTCGCCACCTCCGCCGCGAAGCGGCGCGCCAGGATCGGGATGTCCTCGACCCGCTCGCGGAGCGGCGGCAGGTCGATGCGCACGACGTTCAGGCGGTAGAAGAGATCGGGCCGGAACCGGCCGGCCGCCGCCTCGGCCTCGAGATCGCTGTTGGTCGCGGCCACCACCCGCACGTCGACCCGGGTCGGCTGCTCGTCCCCGAGGCGATCGAACTCTCCGTCCTGGAGCACCCGCAGGATCTTCGCCTGCGCCGCCGGCGCCATCGCCCCGATCTCGTCCATGAACAGGGTGCCGCGGTGCGCGAGCCGGAAGCGGCCGTCGCGATCGCCGGCGGCGCCGGTGAACGCCCCCCGCCGGTGGCCGAAGAACTCGCTCTCCCACATGTCGAGCGGCACCGCCGCGCAGTTCACCCGCACGAACGGCCCCGAGGCCCGCCGGCTCTGGTGATGCACCCGCCGCGCGATCAGCTCCTTGCCGGTCCCCGACTCGCCGAGGAGGAGCACGGTGGCGTCGGTCGGCGCGGCGGCGCGCGCCTTCGCCAGCACCTGGCGCCAGGCGGGTGACTCGCCGAGCGGCTCCTCGGCCGCCCCCTCCTCGACCGCGTCGCGCAGGTAGTCGACCTCGCGCAGGAGATCGCGCGCCCCGAGCGCCCGCTCGAGCGCCATCTCGAGGGCGTCCGGCTCGGTCGGCTTCAGGAGGTAGTCGGTGGCCCCCGCCTTCATGCACTCGACCGCCGAGGCGACCGTGCCGTGCCCGGTCAGGACGATGACCGGCAGCCGCGCGTCGAGGGCGAGCGCTTTGCGCACCATCTCGAGACCGCCGCCGCCGGGCATCCGCAGATCGGTGAGCACCACGTCCACCGGCGCGCGCGCCAGCGCGGCGACCGCCTCCTCGACCCCGGGCGCGGTGTCGACGTCGAAGCCGCGCGACCGCAGCACCTTCTCGATCGACTCGCGCACGTAGGCTTCGTCCTCGACCACGAGGACCCGCCCGCGCGCCGGCCTAACCGCGGCGGCCATCGGCCCCTCCCGTGAAGGCGGCGCCCGACGCCGCTTCGGTCGCCGCCGGCAGATCGATCCGGAAGCGCGCCCCGCCGCCGGCGCGCGCCTCGACCACGATGCCGCCGCCGTGCTGCGTGATGATGGCGTGGCAGACCGACAGCCCCAGCCCCGAGGAGTTCTTGGTCGAGTAGAAGGGATCGAAGATGCGGGTCGCCTCGGACTCCGAGACGCCGGGGCCGCGATCGGCGACCTCGATCACGACCCGGTCGCCCTGGGCGCGCGCGGCGAGCCAGACCTCGCCCCCCTGCGGCTGCGCCTCGCAGGCGTTCAGCACCAGGTTCAGGAGCACCTGCCCGAGGAGGACCGGCCGCCCGCTCACCGGTTGCAGCCGTTCCGGAAGCGCCAGGTCGAAGCGGATGCCGGCGAACTCCGGCCGCCCGCCGACGAAGGCCACCGTCTCGCGCGCCAGCGCGGCGAGATCGACCGGCACCACCGGCGCCTCGGCCGGGTCGGCGTGCGCCAGCACCTGGCGCACCACCGCGGTGGCGCGTCGCAGCCCCTCGGCCGCCTCGTCCAGATGCCGGCGCGCGTCGCCGGCGTCGCCGCGCACCAGCGCGTCCTTCGCGAGCGCGACGTAGTTGGCCATTCCCTCGAGGGGGTTGTTGATCTCGTGCGCCAT
>DATKFL010000264.1:0-17270 GCA_035511355.1 Dongiaceae bacterium | reverse complement strand
TCGGCGCCGCGCGCGGTCCTCCGCGGTCTCCTGCAGTCGCGCGCCGGCGATCTCTACAACACCGAGCGCTACCACGCCGATCGCCTGACCCTCGCCCGTCTCGGTTACGCCCTGCTGTTCATCCCGGGAGCCCCGGCCGAGGAGGGCACCTACCCGGAAGGGGCGCTCCTGGTGCAGAGCCTGTCGCCGCGCCCGGAGGAGGGCTCGCGTCCCGATCGGCGGCGCAACTACCTCGGCGGCCAGGCGGCCTACGGCCCGCGCGCCGGCCCGTCGGCCGGGGTCACCTACGCGCGCAGCGACGTCCTCAAGGCCTACGACCGGCTGACCCTGGCGCCGACCTTCAACTCCGCGTGGGGCGGAACGCTCTCCTACACCGCGCCGTTCATCGCCCGGGAACGCGAACCCCGCCGGCTCTACGACCTCGGCGTCTCCGGTTACTCCACCTTCCAGAACAACCGCCTGCTGGACGGCGAGGAGCGCGACGAGCGCCGCTCGGGCGTGTCGATCGCGCTCGGCGCGCGACCGCTCGACCTGCGCCCGCTGCACGAGCTGCGGCTCGAGACCTCGGTGCGCTTCGAGTCGGTCGCGATCGAGGACGAACCCGACTCCGCGCACCAGACGGTTCTGCGGCTCGGCGTGACCCACGACTACCGGCACCTCTGGCTCGGCCCCGCCTTCACCTTCCGGACCGCGCCGGCGGTCGAGTGGGCGATCGGGTTCGGCGACGAGTTGCAGTGGATCAAGCCGACCCTCGAGCTCTCGTGGCATGCGCGCCTCGGTCAGGGATTCGAGGGGGACGTTCGCCTGTCGGGCGGCGGGATCGATCGACCGGTGCCGGAGTTCGAGCTGTTTTCCCTCGGCGGAGTCACGAGCGTGCGCGGTTACCGCGAGGACACCTTCCTCGGGCGCGGCCGCGCCGTGACCCAGGCGGAGCTCTGGATTCCGTTCGCGCGCCCGATCGAGACCCGCCCGGTCACCGCCCGGGAATCGAGCGGCGGCGTGCCGATCCCGTACGAGCCGCGGATCGCGCGGCGCTTGAAAGCGGCGGTCTTCGTCGACGCCGGCACGGTCTGGCAGACGAGCGTCGGGACGCGCGAATCGCTCTGGGGTGCGGGCGTCGGCCTCCGCTTCGTCGTCCCCGATCAGCCGCTGGTGATCCGCCTCGACTACGGCTGGGGTCTCGGGCCGGACGGCGGCGATTCGTTCCCCTACGTCTCCCTCGGCTACCAGTACTGACGGTATAGTGCGGCGCGCATGACCGACCCGGACGGAAAGACCCGCTTCGAGGCGCTGCTCGCGGCCCTCACCGAGAAGCGCCGCGATGCCGAGGCGCGCCGGCACGAATCTCTGGCGCGGCAGTTGTCGGGCGACGCCGCCGGCGACAACGAAGGGGTGCACGGCTGGAAAGCGAGCCGCGAGGGGGGCGCCGACGTGGCGCTCCTCGAGGCGCTCGATCAGAGCCTCCGGGACATCGACGAGGCGATCGCGCGCCTGCACACCGGGCGCTACGGTCTGTGCTCCGTCTGCTCCGGTCCGATCCCGACCGCGCGCCTCAAGGCGGTGCCGTTCGCCACCCGTTGTGTCCCCTGCCAGGAAGGGCACGAGAGCCGTCCCGCCGGACCGGCACGGGGGCGATGACCGCCGAGCGGTCCGCGGTCCCGAAGCGCGCCGGACTCCTCGCCGCCGTCGGTCTCCTGTATGCGTCCGCCTGCGGCGGGCCGTACGGCACCGAGGACTACGTCGCGCACACCGGGCCGGGCCTGCTCGTGGCGCTGCTCGTCCTGGCGGCCGGCCTGTGGGGCGTGCCGCTGGCGCTGGCCACCGCCGAGCTCTCGGCGCGCAAGCCGATCGAAGGGGGCTACTACCGCTGGGTGCGCGAGTACATGGGGGACTTCTGGGGCTACCAGGCCGGCGTCTGGAGCCTGTTCTCCTCGGTGCTCGACAACGCGCTCTACCCGGTGCTGTTCGCCTCGGCGCTCGAGTACTGGATCCCGGGTCTCGGACGCGGCGGCCGCTGGCTGGCCGCGACCGCGTTCGTCTGGATTCTCATCTGGCTGAACGTGCGCGGCATCCGCCTCGTCGGGATCGCCGCCGTCGGATTGAACGCCTTTCTCATCGCGCCGCTCTTCGTCCTGATATGGGCGGCGATCGGTCACTGGCAGTTCAACCCGCTCCTCCCCTGGACCGCGAACGGGTCGGTGCTCGACGCGCTCGGGGCCGGGCTGCCGCTCGCCGTCTGGTTCCACTCCGGCTACGCCGAGGTGTCGACCGCCGGCGAGGAGATCGACGACCCGCGGCGCACCATCCCGAAGGTGCTCCTGATCGTCACGCCGCTGGTGATCCTGTCGTACGTCCTGCCGACGGTGGTGGCGCTGGCAGCGGTCGGCGGCTGGCGCACCTGGGAGTCGGGTCAGTTCGCGGTGATCGCCGAAACGCTCGGCGGCCCCTGGCTCGGGCAGTGGATGTTCCTCGCCAGCGTCGCCTCGTTCACGGTGATCTTCATGTCGTACGTGCTCTGGTGGTCGCGTCTCGCCTGGGCATTCGCGGCCGACGGCTTCCTGCCGCAATGGCTGGTCGTGCGGCACCCGAAGCACGGCACGCCGCACCGCGTGCTCTGGCTGTACGGCGCCCTCTACGCCATCCTGGCCCTGGTGCCGTTCAACGAGCTCCTGGTCGTCGACATCTGGCTGTTCGGCGGCTACAACCTGCTCCTGGCGCTGTCGGTGATGCGCGCCCGCCGGCGCGAGGAAAGGGCCGACGGCGGATTCCGGATTCCGGGAAGACACGGGCCCGCCCTGTGCGCGGCCACGCTGGGCGGCACCTGGGTGATCGTGCTCGCCTCGACCGCGCACCAGGATCCGCGCGCGGCGATCGGCGGCGCGGCGCTGCTTCTGTCGGGGGTCGTGATCTGGTCGGTCGTCGGGCGATTCAAGCACCCGCCGGGAACCGTCGCACCCACGGCGGAACCGGGGCGCTAGGAACCGGCGGGAGGCTCGTCCCGCGGCGCCGCGTCATGCGGCGCTTCGATCCCGGCGTTGGCGCGTCGCACGAATCCGGCGAGGGCGGCGCGCGGCACGAGGCGCAGCGCCTGGATCACCATCCAGTTCATCGCCCCCGGAATCACCACCCCGCGCCCTTCGAGCGCGCCGCGGTAACCCGCCTGCGCCACCGCGCCGGCCGACATCACCAGCGGCCCGCGGGTGTGCGCTGCCTTCTCGAGCCCGGCGCGTTTCTGGAAGCCGGTCGGCACCGGCCCGGGGCAGAGGGTGGTCACGGTGACCCCGGTGTGCCGGGTCTCCTCCGCCAGCGCCTCGGAGAACGACAGCACGAACGCCTTGCTGGCGTAGTAGGTCGCCATCAGCGGGCCGGGCAGGAAGGCCGCCATCGAGGCGACGTTCAGGATCCGCCCGCGCCGCGCCGCGATCATGTCGCGCAGGAACGGCCGGGTCAGCGCCACCAGGGTGTCGATGTTGAGGGCGAGCAGCTCCCGGTCGGCCTCGGGGTCGCCCGCCACGAAACGTCCTCCGGTTCCGACCCCGGCGTTGTTGACCAGGAAATCGACCGCCCCCGCTTCCGCGGTCGCCCAGGCATGCACCCGCGCCGCCGCCTCCGGGCGCGCCAGGTCGATCGCGAGGCTGCGGGTCTCGGTCGTGGTCGATTCGCTCCGGAGCCAGGCCGCCGCGCGCTTCAGCCGCTCCTCGTCGCGCGCCACCATCAGGACCTGGGCGCCGTCGCGCGCGAGAAGCCGCGCGATCTCGAGTCCGATGCCGCTGCTCGCGCCGGTGACCAGCGCGGTGCGGACCCGCCCCGGTTCGCTCAACGTGCTCTCCCCCGCCGCTCAGCCGACATTGAGGGCCGCATACAGGCTCAGAAGCGCCGCGCTCACGCCGCCGACCAGAAGCGCCGCCAGGAGCCCCACGCTCATCGGCCGCGCCCCCAGCCGCCGGATCCGATCGAGCCCGGTGCCGAGACCGATCGAGGCCATGGCGATCCCGAGACACCAGGCGGCCACCGTCTCGGCCGCCGCCAGCGCCGCCTGCCAGCTGTCGCGCGGGAGCAGCCCGAAGGCCATCGGGCCGGCGTCCCCCACCGTGCGAACGACGACCGCCCCGAGAAAGGCGACGACGAACAGCGGCACCATCTCGACCAGGCGGAGGCGCACGCCCGGCGTGCCGCCCGGGCCGCCCGCGCGCCGATAGCGCGCGCCGATGAACGGGATGACCGTCGCCATGCAGAGGTTGCGGACCAGCTTGGTGACGGTCGCCGCGCTCAGCGCGTCGGGCGCCTGGAACTGCTGCCGGTACATGAGCGCCGCGCCGGCCACCTGCGAGGTGTCATGGATCGCGGTGCCGAGAAAGATCCCGGCGAGCCGCGGCGCCGCGCCGAACAGCGCGTGCGCCACGAACGGGTAGATGAACAGCGCGATCAAGCCGAACAGCGTGATGCAGGCGACCGCGTAACTGACCTCGTCCTCCTCGGCGTCGATCACCGGCGCGGTGGCGGCGATGGCGCTGACGCCGCAGATGCTGGTGCCGACCGCGATCAGGCTGCCGAGACGCGGGGGAAGTCCGAGCGCACGGTTGATCCGGGTGACGAAGAAGAGCGCCGTCGCGATGCAGGCCAGAATCACCGGAAGGGCGGTCAAACCGACCTGTCCCGCCTCGACCAGGCTCAGTCGCAGCCCGAGCAGCACGATCCCCCCGCGCAGCACCGTGCGGGCGCAGAACTTCAATCCCTTCTCGTAGACCGCCGGCAGTCCGAGGATGTTCCGGATCGCCAGGCCGAGGAGCACGGCGAGCGAGATGTCGCTCACCGGGCTCTTGGCGAAGCCGAGAAGTCCGACGCCGATGCCGTGCGAGGCGGCGCGCCCGATGAGCGCCAGGAGGAGCGCCAGCCCCACTCCGGGAAGAACCGTCCCGACCCAGCCGAAGTAGCGATGCGCTCGCCCGGCGGGCGGCTCGGGGCTCTTCGGCCGCGGCCACTCCGGGACCCCTTCCATGCTGTCGAGCGAATCGGCCCAGGTCGGGCTCAGATGCCACCACCGTCGATGAACGGGTCGTTGATCGGATCCTCCCACTCGCGCACCAGCGGCGAGTCGAGCGAGAAGACCTCCATCTTCGTCAGCGCCGGCGAGTAGATGTGCAGGGTCACGAGGTCGGCGTCGTCGGCCTGGAGGTTCGACACCTGGTGGGTGTCGGCCTCGGCCGAGGCCGTGGTCTCGCCCGACGACACCTGCCGCGACTTCACCGGCAGGATCAACCCGTTGGCGCTTCGTTCGAAGAAGGTCTCGGTGGCGGTGCCACGCAGCACCTTCACGCCACAGTGCGAGCCGCGGTGGTTGTGGATCGGGCTGCGCTGTCCGTTGCGCCAGCAGAGGACCAGCGCCTGGTAGGACGGCCCGGTGTGCAGGAGGTTCCTGACGTAGTGGTCGCGGTTGAACACCAGGTAGTCGTGCAACTCCTCGGCGGTCAGCGGGTGCGATCCGAACCAGTCGAGGATCGCCTCGAGCGGCAGACGCCCGCCGAGGCGGTCGAGGGAGTCGAAGGTCTCTGCGAATGAGCGACGCATCTCAGGCACTCACGAAGTGGCGTCCCAAACGGGATTTGAACCCGTGTTCCCGCCTTGAAAGACGGAGTTTCCGAAAGTGAAGAAAACGGCGACTGCTACGAAACCCGCGAAAGGCCGAGCGTTACAGCGGATCGACCGGAGACGCGGCCGTCAGTTCTTCGGCGGCTCCTTGCCCGCCTCGGGCTTTCTTGGGGGTATGGCCGTCGTGGAAGCAGGCGGCTTGTTCATCTCGTTGAACTTGGCAATCAAGTACTGGTTGATGTCGATCGCGCTGGCGCTGTACACCACGGCGCCCCGGGTCAGGATCAGGGCATACCCCTTCTCCTTGCCGAACGCTTCGACCGTTTTTCCGAGCATCTCCTCGAAGCGGCCCTGGAACTGCCCAGCCTGAAACTTCATCTCCTTGGTCGCGTCCTCGTTGAGGCGTGCCAACTCGGTTTCTCTGTTGAGGATGTCCTTCTGCATTTCGGCGAACTTGTCCATGCTCAACGATTGCTGCTGCTGGCGTAGCTTCGACCTCGTGGTTTGCAGTTCTTCCGTCTTCTGATCGATCTGCGCCTGCAGGCGGTCGCGCGTGACGGTGAGGTCCGCGTTGTACTTCTTCCCAATATCGGTCTGCTTCCAAAGGACATCGGGATCAAAAACACCAACCTTTATCGTCTCGCCCTGGGCTCGGGCAGCGGATGTTCCAAGCAGGGACAGAGTCAGGACGGCGAGCATGGCAGGGAACGTGCGGGGCATCATCTTCTCCTCCTCAAGGCGGCGCACGACGTCTATTTCTACCACAGGGCGTTTGAAACGGCGGAGGCCACCGGCGAAGGGACAGGGTGCGCGCGCCGGACACCCCCGGGCCGTCGCGCAAGGTTGGACACTCGAGCGGACACCGGAGAGAGAGGGGCCCGGGAAGTTGGCGTCCCCAACGGGATTTGAACCCGTGTTCCCGCCTTGAAAGGGCGGTGTCCTGGGCCAGGCTAGACGATGGGGACGCGTGGCCCCGGGACGCCCTCCGGCACGCGGGCAGGCCGTCCAGGGGCGGCTATACTACCGCAACCTGGCGGCGTTCGAGCCCGGCCGCACGGACCAGAGAGCGCGCGTGACGACCTGCTCCCGCTACGACGACGTCCTCCTCCCGCCGCTCCCGGCCATCCCCGGGATGGTCACCGACTCGGAGTGCCGCTACCTCTACTGGCTCACCGCGACGCAGTACACCGGTCAGGGTGCCGTGGTCGAACTCGGCACCTGGCTCGGTCGGAGCACCCTGCACCTGGCCGCCGGTCTTCGGGACGCCGGCTATCCGGACGCGCTCGACTGTTTCGACCAGTTCGTCTGGCGCGGCAACCATGCGCGCGCCGCGACCCTGCCGTTGCAGCGCGGCGACGACTTCCAGCCGTACTTCGAGAGCAACGTCCGCCCCGTCTATCCGCGCCTCAGGGTCACCAAGGCGGCGATCGAGGCGATCGTCTGGCCGGGGAGGCCGATCGAGATTCTTTTCCTGGATGCGCCGAAGCGGCTCGACACCTTCAGCGCCACGCTCGCCGCGTTCGCTCCGGCGCTGGTGCCCGGCGTCAGCCGGATCGTCTTCCAGGATTTCCTGCACCCGCCCGCCTTCGCGCTCCCGGCGGTGGTCGCCTGTCTCGGCCCGGCGCTCGAGGCGGAGCATGTGGTCGCCGACGGCGTGACCGTCGGGTTCCGGGTGAAGGAGCCGCTCCCCTACGGCACCGCCCAGCCGATCGACTGGAATTTCTGGACCTGGAGCGCCGAGGAGATCGTCGACGAGTTCGAGCGCCTGCTCGCGCCGCTGCCGGCGGAGGCGCGCGCCTGCCTGTGGCTGTCGGCGGCGCTTCTCCTCGTCGATCGGCGCGAGGGCGCCGCGGCACGCGAGATCGCCGAGCGGGTCGGCGCCGATGCGGCGCTCCGGCCGCATCTGCAGGCCCACGCCGGCGCCTTCCTCTACGACAACTACCGTGGTCTGCATCGCGCCGCCGGGCTCGATCGTCCCGATCGCCGACTGCCGCCGGCGAAGGCGGTGCGCACCGCCCTGCGGCGGACGCGCGCCGCGGTGCGCCGCTGGCTGCGGCCGCCGGGAGCGTTCGGTACGGCGTGATGGTGCGGGTGGGCGGCGGTGAGCCGTGCAGGACTCGAACCTGCGACCCTCTGCTTAAAAGGCAGATGCTCTAACCACCTGAGCTAACGGCCCGCCTGGAAGCGTCGCGAGTCTAGGGGGGGCACCCGCAAAGATCAAGAGGATGCGGGACCGCGGCGCGCCCACACCTCTCACGCGCCGGCGCGCCGGAAGCGTTTCGACTCGGGGCGCGCCAGCCAGTCGGCGAGGGACTGCGCGGCGGCGTCCTTGGCCGAGAGGATCGGATCGCTGAGAGGCCAGGCGACGCCGATCGCCGGATCGTTCCAGCGAATCCCCGACTCCCCCTTCGCGTTGTAGGCGCCGGTGCACTTATAGAGGACGTCGGTTCCCTCCTCGAGGGCGGCGAAACCGCGCGCGAACGAGGGCGGCGCCCAGACCATCACGCCGCTCGACGCGTCGACCTCGACGCCGAAGTGCTTCCCGAGGGTCGGCGAATCGACCCGCAAGTCGACGGCGACCAGCCAGGCACGCCCGGCGGTCACCCGCATCAGCTTCCCCATCGGCGGGTCCCATTGGAAGTGCAGCCCGCGCACGACACCGCGCCGCGACCGGGACTGGTTCTCCTGTGCGAACCGGTCGGGCAGTCCGAGGGCGGCGAACTGGTCGGCGCGCCAGGTCTCCATGAACCGGCCACGCTCGTCCTCGAAGGCGTCGGGGCGCAGGATGACGACCTCTTCGAGGTGGCGCCCCAGGACCTGAAACGGCATGTCGGGCCTCCCTTCACGCCGGGGCGCCGAGGCACCCCGGTCGGGGGCGGATCATACGCCGGCCGGGGGCTTCGCCCTGCGGGCGTCGGATTCCTGACGCCCTGACCTCCTTCCTTGCGCCCCCCGTCGCCGACCGTTAGGTTCTACGTCGGCATGAACGGTCCTCTGAAGCACCTGGGGAAGCGTCTGTTCGTCCGCCTGGCGGTCGTGATCGGCGGCACGCTCGTGGTGTCGTTCGGATTCGTGGCCACGCTGTCGATCCTGCCGCTGCGGCGCGGGCTCGACGCCGAGGCGCGCGACGATCTGCAGTGGACGGCGGGGCAGTTCCAGTCGCAGGTGCAGCACTTCTTCGACGCCCGCTGTGACGAAGTGCGACTCTGGGCCGATCTCGCGCCGGCGCATCGCGACGCGCCGGGGCCGCGCACCGCGTCCGAGCGTCTCGAATTCCTGATGCGCGCCGCGCAGCGCACACCGCGCTCCCCCTACCGCCGTTTCGACCTGATCGATCGCGACGGGGCGCTCGTGGCGTCCTCGCCGGCGCGGCCGCCTGCCTCGGAGACGCTCCTGCCGCACGCGCCGGTCGCTCCGGGACGGTGCGCGGTGCTCCTGCGTCCGGGGGGCGAGGCCTTGTTCACCATCGCCGCGGCCGACCCGCTCGGCGACGGGACTCTGGTGGCCGAACTCGACTGGCAGCCGGTCGTCGATCGCCTGCGCGCCGCGTCGCTCGAGCGCCTGCCGCAGTCGGTCGACGCGTTCCTGCTGCTCGTCGACGGCGACGGGCAGATGCTGGCGGCGCCGGAGATCGCCGACGCCCCGCTCGGCCCGGCGCTCGAAGCGGCGCGCGGCCTCGAGAGCGGCGGCGTGCGCGAGGTGACCCTGAAGCCCGGACGGACCTTTCTCGCGACCCTCACGCCGCTCGCGGGAGGCACGTTGCCGCGTTTCCGGGTCGCCGCCTTCCGATCGCTCGCCGACGCGCGCGCCGCCGGCGCCGAAGGGGTCGAGCGCGCGGCGCTGGCCGCCATCCTCGGACTGGTCCTGGCCGGCTCGCTGTCGTTCATCTTCGCGCGCGACCTGTCGCGCCGCCTGGCGCGACTCGCCGAGGGCACCCGCCGCATCGCCGCGGGCGACAACACGGTGCGCTTCGACGACGCCCGCGCCGACGAAATCGGCGCCTTGACGCGCGCCTTCGACCTGATGGCCTCGGAGGTGGTGCGGGTGCGCGCCGGTCTCGAGGCGGCCGTGGCGGAGCGCACCCTCGAGCTGCAGCGCAAGACCGCGGCGCTCGATCAGGCGCTTCGCGAGGCGCGCTCGGCCGACCACACCAAGTCGCAGTTCCTCGCCAACGTGAGCCACGAGATCCGGACCCCGATCAACGGCATCATCGGGCTCACCGCTCTCGCGCTCGACGCCGACCTGTCGTCCGAGGTGCGCGGCCAGCTGGGGCTGGTGAAGACCTCGGCCGACGCCCTGCTGACCCTGGTGAACGACATCCTCGACGTCTCGCGCATCGAGACCAAGAGCCTGACCCTCGAGCCGATCCCCTTCCGGCTGCGCGCCAGCCTCGAGGACGTGGTCGGTGCGTTCCGCGGCCGCGCCCAGGCGAAGGGTCTGGCGCTCGGCTGCCGGGTCGCGGCGGACGTCCCCGAAGCGCTGGTCGGCGATCCGGGGCGGCTCCGGCAGATCGTCTCGAGCCTGGTCGGGAACGCGGTCAAGTTCACCGAGAGCGGCCGGATCGACGTCGACGTGGAACGCGGCTCCGGCACGCCGGGAGACACCACGCTGCAGTTCACGGTGCGCGACACCGGCATCGGGATCCCGGCCGACAAGCAGTCGATCATCTTCGAGCCGTTCACCCAGGCCGACGGGTCGAGCACGCGGCGTTACGGCGGCGCCGGCCTCGGGCTCGCCATCGCCTCGCGCCTGGTCGAGATGATGCACGGCCGCCTCTGGGTCGAGAGCGAGCCGGGTCGCGGCAGCGTCTTCCATTTCACCTGCCGCTTCGCGCAGCCGGCGGCGGCGCGTGCGGTCGCCGCCGCGGGCGCGCCGGCGCTCCGCGGACTCAAGGCCCTGGTCGTGGACGACAACGAGATCAACCGGCGTCTCCTGTCGGCGCGCCTCGACGGCTGGGGCGTCAAGGTCGAGAGCGTGGCGGGGGGCGAGGTGGCCTTCAAGCGATTGCGACTCGCGCACGCCGCCGGCGAGCCGTTCGACGTGGTGCTCCTCGACATGCAGATGCCCGACCTCGACGGCTTCATGCTGGCGGAGCGGATCCGCCGCGACCTCGAGAACGCGGCGACCCGGCTGCTCGTCCTGACCTCGGCGGGCCAGCGCGGCGACGCGGCGCGCTGTCGCGCGCTCGGCATCGAGGGGTACCTGACCAAGCCGATCGACGAACTGGAGTTGCGCGAAGCGCTCGGGGCCGTGCTCGCTCCACGGGAGACTCCGGCGAGCGGACTGGTCACCCGGCACGCGCTGCGCGAGACCACGCCGCGCGACGGCGCCGACCCGGCCGGGCGCCCCGCCTCCATGGCCGCGTCCCGGCCGTCCGGGTCGGGCGGCGCGCCGATCCTCGACACCGTCGATCTCATGCGGCGGGTCGACGGCGATGAAACGCTGCTCTCCGACCTGGCGCGCACCTTCCTCGCCACGGCACCGGACCAGCTGGCCGCGATCGACGCCGCCCTCGACCGCGGCGAGGGCGCGGCCATCGTGCGCGCGGTGCAGACCCTGAAGGGTTCGGTCAGCACGCTCGGCGCGCTGGCGGCCCTCAAGGCGGCCGGCCGCATGGAGGCGCTGGGCGACGCCGGCGACCTCCCCGGGGCGCGCGGCGCGCGGCGCGACCTCGAGGACGAAGTGGAACGCCTGTCTCGGGCGCTCGCGCCCTACGCGAAGGGGAACGGCTGATGCGCATCCTGATCGCCGAAGACGACCTGGTGTCCCGCAAGATGCTCGAGGCGACGCTCGCGCGCTGGGGATACGAGGTGATCATCACCCGCGACGGCGAGGCCGCCTGGCAGGCGCTGCAGCAGCCGGACGCGCCCGGGATCGCCATCCTCGACTGGATGATGCCGGGGCTCGACGGCGTCGAGGTCTGCCGCCGCCTGCGCGCCCGCCAGACCGACGATCCGACCTACGTCATCCTGCTCACCGCCAAGGGGAACACCGCCGACGTCGTCTCGGGGCTGCAGGCCGGCGCCGACGATTACGTGGTCAAGCCGTTCGACCGCGAGGAGCTCCGGGCGCGCCTGCAGGCCGGCATCCGCATCGTGACCTTGCAGACCGCGCTGGCGCTGCGGGTGCGCGAACTCGAAGAGGCGATGGCCCGGGTCAAGACGCTCCAGGGTCTCCTGCCGATCTGCTCCTACTGCAAGCGGGTGCGCAACGACGGCGACTACTGGCAGCAGGTCGAGGGGTACATCAGCGACCACTCCGACGCCCGATTCAGCCACGGCATCTGCCCCGACTGCTACGAGAGCGTCGTGCGGCCGCAGCTGCAGAGCCTGGGCGCCCCCGAGCGCAAGACCGGCTGATCGTTCAGCCGATCCCGAGGTCGGCCGCCACCCGTTTCAGGTGCGCCAGCACGTCGTCGACGTCGCGCGGCGTCGTCCGGTGGTTGAAGACCCCGAAGCGGAGCCACACTGCGTTGCCCATCCGGACGGTCGGGAACCAGGCGAAGCCGCGCCGCTCGACCTCCTGCTGCAGGGCGCGCTGCGCCGCATCGAGACGTCGCCGATCGGCGGCGCCGCCACCCCGTCCCGGCCGACGCGACCAGCGCGGACGATAGCGAAAGCAGAGGCTGGCGAGATCGGCCGCCGCTCCCGAAGCCTCGAACGCCGGGTCGGCGGCGACCTGCCGCTCGAGATGCGCCGCCACCGCCATCGTCCGGTCGACCAGCGCGCCGAGCCCCGCACGGCCGTGCAGCTGGAGCGTCAGCCACAGCTTGAGGCCGCGGAACGGGCGGGAGCCTTCAATCGAGTACTGATAGAAGTCGAGGCGGTCCCGCTCCGCCTCCAGGTCCTTGCGCAGGTAGTCGGGTTCGGTCACGAACGCGGCGTGCAGGGCCGCCCGGTCGCGCGCGAACAGCCCCCCGAGACTGAACGGCTGGAACAGCCACTTGTGCGGATCGACGGTCACGGTGTCGGCCTGCTCGATGCCGGCGAGACGCGCGCGGTGCCCCGTCGACAGGAGCAGCGCCCCGCCGTAGGCCGCGTCGACGTGCAGGAAGACGCCGGCGCGGCCACACGCCTCCGCGATCGCCGCGAGCGGGTCGAGCGTCCCGGTGTTGGTCGTGCCCGCGGTCGCGACCACCGCCATCGGCACGAGACCGCGGCGGCGGTCGCGCCGCATCGCCGCCTCGAGCCGCTCCGGCGCCAGCCGGCGGTCGGTTCCCGTGGCGATCCGCACGAGCGTGCGATCCCCCAGCCCGAGGAGGTCGAGGGCCCGCCCGATCGAGAAGTGTGCCTGGTCGGAGGCGTAGACCCTGAGCCGCGTCGCGCGGCGACCGAGACCGCGCCGCCTGACGCCGATCCCGAGGGCCCGATCGCGCGCCATCTTGAGGGCCATCAGGTTCGCCATCCCGCCGCCGCTGGTGAACACGCCGAAGGCGCCGCGCCGCCAGCCGATGCTCTCGGTGAACAGGCGCACCAGCCGTTTCTCGATTTCGGTCGCGGCGGGGCCCGCCTTCCAGGCGTCGGGCGATTGGTTCAGGAAGGCGGCGGCCAGCTCGGCGAACGCGGCGATCGGCAGCGGCGCCGGAGTGAACAGTCCGAACAGGCGCGGGTGCGCCATCGGCATGGAGTGCGCGGCGATGTCGCGTTCGAGATGACGGAGGACCTGGGCGGCGGGCCGGCCACGTTCCGGGATCGGGCGGTCGAAGCGCCGCTCGAGTTCGGCGACGCCGGCTCCGCTCCAGGCCCGGCGTCGCGCGGCGCCGAAGGCAAGACCGAGGTCGAGGACCCGCCGGCCGAAGGCGCGCGCCTCGCCGCGGCGGCTCAGGGGCGGCGCGCTTCCCTCACCGCCCGGGCGGCGGGCGCGCATCGATCGTCCTCTCCCGTCAGCGCGCCGGGAGCCAGCGCGCGATGCGGCTCTTCGGGCGGATGATCGTCTGCTCGCGCATCGGCGACACCGAGACGATGCCGATCTCACACCCCGCCTCGCGCTCCAGTCGCTCGATGTAGCCGCGCGCGTTCTCCGGCAGGTCTTCGAATCGGCTCACCCGCGACGTGTCGGTGCGCCACCCCGGCAGGGTCTCGTAAATCGGCCGGCAGGCGCGCAGCACCTCCGGGTCGGCCGGGAGCTTGGTGAGCCGGCGTCCCTCGTGCTCGTAGGCGACGCAGATCGGGATGGCGTCGAATCCGTCGAGCACGTCGAACAGGGTCAGCGCCAGGCTCTCGATCTGATTCAGACCGACCGAGTAGCGCGCCACCACCGCGTCGAACCAGCCGCAGCGCCGGGGTCTCCCGGTCGTGCTGCCGAACTCGTGACCGCGCTCGCGAATGCGCTGGCCTTCGGCGTTGTCCTGCTCGGTCGGGAACGGCCCCTCGCCGACGCGCGTCGAGTAGGCCTTGAGGACGCCGAACACCCCTTCGATCCGGATCGGGCTGATGCCGAGACCGGTGCAGGCGCCGCCGGCCGAGGAGGCCGACGACGTGACGTACGGATAGGAGCCGTGATCCAGGTCGAGCATCGTCCCCTGCGCCCCTTCGCAGAGCATGACGGCGCCGTCGTCGAGCCGGTCGTTCAGGAGCGCCGAGGTGTCGGCGATGAACGGCGCGAGGGCCCGACCCTGTTCGAGATACTCCGCGGCGACCTCGGCCGGGGCCGGATCGAACTCGGCCGGCAGCTGACCGCGGCCCGAGCCGCGCAGCACCTCGGCGGCGCGGGCGATCTTCGCCTCGAGCGTGACCGGGTCCAGGAGGTCGGCGACTCGCACGCCGTAACGTCCGGCCTTGCTCTCGTACGCCGGGCCCACGCCGAGACGCGTGGTGCCGATCTTCCCGGCGCGGGCCGCCTCCTCGCGCGCGATGTCGCAGCCGCGGGGGTACGGCAGGATGACGTGCGCCCGGTCGCTCAGCCGGAAATTCTCCTCGACCCGCACCCCGGCTTTCCTGAGCCCGTCGATCTCCCCCAGGAGCGAGCCGGGGTGGACCACCATGCCGTTGCCGATGAGACAGAGGACGTCCTCGCGCAGGATCCCGGAGGGGACATGGTGCAGCGCCAGCCTGCGGCCGCCGGTCTGGATGGTGTGCCCGGCGTTCGGGCCGCCGCCGTAACGCGCCACGATGTCGACCCGCTCGGTCAGCAGGTCGACGATCTTCCCTTTCCCTTCGTCGCCCCACTGGGCGCCGACCACGACGAAACCGGGCATCGTTCCTCCCCCGCGATCCGGGGCGCGGCGCGCGCGGCGCGGCGCCGCCGGTCCGCGCGGCCGGCCCATCCTAGGGAGGTGCGTTCCAAAAGTCCAGGCTCCCGGGGGGCCCCTTCGGGCCGCGTGTTACACTCCCGCTTCGGGTGGAAAACGTGACGCATCAAGTGGTTCTGGACGGTCAGGATCTCGATCTGGAGACCGTCGGCCGGGTCGCGCGCGGCGGCGTCCGCCTCGCGCTCGGGCCCGCCGCGCGCGCGCGCATCGACGCCGCGCACGCGGTGGTGCGCCGCGTCCTCGAGGGGCCGGACCAGGTCTACGGGGTCAACACCGGGTTCGGGCACCTCAAGGACATCCGCATCCCGCCGGACGATCTCGAAGCGCTCCAGGCCAACCTGATCCGGAGCCATGCCGCCGGGGTCGGCGCGCCGCTTCCGGCCGACGCCACCCGCGCGTTGATGCTCCTGCGCGCGCACGTCCTGGCGCGCGGCCATTCGGGGGTGCGGCCGATCGTCGTCGAGTCGCTGGTCGCGCATCTCAACGCCGGCATCCTCCCGGTCGTCCCCGAGCAGGGATCGGTCGGCGCGAGCGGCGACCTCGCGCCGCTGTCGCACCTGGCGCTCCTGCTGATCGGCGAAGGCCGGGCGATCGCCGACGGCCGCGCGACCACGGCGGCCGCGGCGCAGAAGGCGGCCGGTCTCGCCCCTCTGACGCTCGGCCCGAAGGAGGGGCTCGCGCTGGTCAACGGCACCCAGATGATCACCGCCGTCGGCACGCTGGCCGCCCTCGAGGCGCGCGATCTCGCGGCGCATGCCGATCTCGCCGGCGCCGCCTCGCTCGAGGCGCTCAAGGGAAGCCACAAGGCGTTCGACGCGCGCCTGCACGCCCTGAAGCCGCACCGCGGGCAGATCGACAGCGCCGCCAACCTGCGCGCCCTCCTCGACGACAGCGCCATCGCCCGCTCGCACGCCGGCTGCGGCCGGGTGCAGGACGCCTACTCGCTGCGCTGCATGCCCCAGGTGCATGGCGCCGCGCGCGAGCTGATCGGCTTCGTCGAGGCGCTCCTCGCCGTCGAGATCAACGCGATCACCGACAACCCGATCGTCTTCCCCGACTCCGGCGACCTGGTCTCGGGCGGGAACTTCCATGGCGAGGCGCCGGCGATGGCGCTCGACGCGCTCGCCATCGCCGCGGCGGAGATCGCCGCGATCTCGGAGCGCCGGATCGAGCGGCTGATGAACCCGGTCTTCTCGGGGCTGCCCCCGTTCCTGACCCCGAAGCCCGGGGTGAATTCCGGGCTGATGATGGCGCAGGTGACCGCCGCCGCGCTGGTGTCGGAGAACAAGATCCTCTGCCACCCGGCCAGCGTCGATTCGATCCCGACCGAGGCGGGCCAGGAGGATCACGTCTCGATGGGCCCGATCGCGGCGCGCAAGGCGCGCCGGGTGGTGGCGCACGCGCGCCAGGTCGTGGCGATCGAGCTGCTCGCCGCCTGCCAGGCGCTGGATCTGCTGGCGCCGCTCGCGCCGGGACGCGGCGTGGCGGCGGCGCACCGGGCGGTGCGGCGCGTCGTGCCGTTCATGGAGCGCGACCGGGTGCTTGCCGACGACATCGACGCGGTCACCGCGCTGATCGCCTCGGGCGACGTGCGCCTCGCCGCCGAGGCGGTCGCCGGGAGGCTGGCGTGAGCGCCGGCGCTCCGGTCCGTCCCGCGATCCGCGCGCCGCGCGGCGCCACCCTCTCGTGCCGCGGCTGGGCCCAGGAGGCGGCGCTCCGGATGCTGATGAACAACCTCGACCCCGAGGTGGCGGAGAACCCCGACGCGCTCGTGGTCTACGGCGGCACCGGCAAGGCGGCCCGCAACTGGGAGTGCTACGCCGCGATCGTCGAGACCCTCAGGCGTCTCGCCGACGACGAGACCCTCCTCATCCAGTCCGGGAAACCGGTCGGCGTCTTCCGGACGCACGCGGACGCGCCGCGGGTGCTCCTGGCCAACGCGCTGCTCGTGCCGGCCTGGGCGACCTGGGAGAAATTCCGCGAATTCGACCGGATGGGCCTGACGATGTACGGGCAGATGACCGCCGGATCCTGGATCTACATCGGCAGCCAGGGGATCGTGCAGGGGACCTACGAGACCTTCGCCGAGGCGGCGCGCCGGCATTTCGGCGGGTCGCTTGCCGGGCGCCTGGTGGTCACCGCCGGCCTCGGCGGGATGGGGGGCGCGCAGCCGCTGGCCGCCACCATGAACGGCGCGCGCTTCCTGGGCATCGACGTCGACCCCGCGCGCATCCAGCGCCGCCTCGAAACCGGCTACTGCGACCAGATCGCGCACACGCTCGACGAAGCGCTGCGGCTGCTCGACACCTCCGAGCCGATTTCGGTCGCGCTGGTCGGAAATTGCGCCGACGTCCTGCCCGAGATGGTTCGCCGCGGCCTCACGCCCGACGTCCTCACCGACCAGACCAGCGCCCACGATCCGCTCAACGGC
>DATKFL010000263.1:0-2192 GCA_035511355.1 Dongiaceae bacterium | reverse complement strand
GCACCCTTGCTCCACCCCGCGTCACCTGCCTAGAATCGGCACTGTCCTTCGGAGAGCCCTCCTGGTGTCCGCCACGCGGGAAACGCTTCGCGCCTTCGTCGCGGCCCTCTGCCTCCCGGCCGCGCTCCTGACCGCCACCGCCGGCGCGCGCGTCGACCCGGCGCCGCCGCCCGAAGCCCCGGGCCCCGCCGGCGGCCCCGAGGACCCGCGCGAGGCGCACAAGGAGGCGCGCGAGGCGATCCGGACCGGGCACTACGACGGCCCCACCACCGCCTGGCGCGAAGGGCCGGTGCGTTACCTCCTTTCGGCCGAGGAGGACCTGGAGTACCGGCGGCTGCTGAACCGCGAGGAGCGCGCCCGCTTCATCGCCCGCTTCTGGGAGCAGCGCGACCCCGACCCGACGACGCCGGAGAACGAGTTCCGCCTCCTGTTCGACCGCCGGGTCGCCGGCGCGTCCTCGCTGTTCGCCGCCGAGAGCACCAAGCCGGGGTGGAAGACCGACCGCGGCAAGATCTTCATCCTCCTCGGGCCCCCGGACGATTTCGACGAGACCCTCACGCCGCAGGGGGACGTGCCGGTGATCGTCTGGACCTACCGCAACCCGCCGGCCGGCACCACCGCGAGCCCCAACACGCAGGTGCGCTTCGTGCGCGATGCCAGCGGCGAGTACCGGTTGACCACCAACCTGCGACTGTTCTCCGGCGAGACGGCGCTGTCGTCGGCGCTGGCGATCCAGGCGATGCAGGTGCGCCGCGACCGCCCGGAGGCGAGCCTCCTCGACCGGATCGCCGGCGGTGAAGCGGTGGCCGCCGGCGACATCGGCGCCGCCACGCCGGACGACCCGGACGCGCCGATCTGGACCCGCGCCTCGTTCTTCCGCGCCGCGCCGGGGCTGGTACTGGTCGTCCTGACCGTCGCCGTGCGCGAAGACCTGATCCCGCCGGCGCCCCCGGACGCGCCGCCGCCGATGGAGATCGCGGCGCGGCTCGCGAGCGACGAGCCGGGCGGCAGCTCCTACGACCTCGCCGGCGCGCGCTCGCTCGCCGCCGGCCGGCCGCGCGCCGGTTCGGTGCAGGACGGGCGCCGCCTCTTCCAGGGGGGCGCGGTGGTCCGCCCGGGCGCCTACCACGCCTGGTTCGCCGCCGTCGCGCACGGCACCACCGAGGTGCACTCCGCGAGCGCGCGGCTCATCGTCCCCACCCTCGACGCGACCGGATTCGAGGCGGGACCGATCTTCCTGGCGGCGCACTGCGAGCGCCTGCCGGAGCGCATCGGCCCCGACTTCATCCCGCCGTTCGCGATCGGGCGGCAGTCGTGCGTGCCGCGTCTCGACCCGATCGTCGAGCGCGACGGCGAGCTGGCCTTCTACTACCAGGTGCGCGGCGCGGTCGCCGATCCGATCGAAGGCCTCCCCGATCTCGATCTCACCTACCGGCTGTTCACCGTGGCCGGGGCGGGAGCGCCGATGCCTTTCGGCCACCCGATCCATCTCACCCACGAGTCGGCGGCCCTGCAGTCCTTCTCGCTGCCGGCGGCCGGCTGGGCCGCGGGCGCCTACCGCCTGCGGGTCACGGTCACCGACAACCTGACCGGCAACGAAGCGTCGTCCGAGGTGTCGTTCCGCACCCGCTGAAGCGCCTTCGACGCTTGACCGGGCTCGCAACGCTCCCCTATATTCGCGCCCCGTGCGTCACGCCACCCGCGTCCGTCCACTGCACGTCGTCGCGCTCGGCGGCGGCACCGGGTTGCCGGTCGTGCTGCGCGCCCTCAAGGACCCGATCGCGGGCTCCGGCGGCACCCTCACCGGCATCGTCACGGTGACCGACGACGGCGGCTCGAGCGGTCGCCTGCGGCGCGACTACAACGCCCTGCCGGTCGGCGACATCCGGAACTGCCTCGTGGCGCTGTCGGACAACGAGCGTCTGGTGGCGCGCCTCTTCCAGTACCGCTACCGTGGCAGCGACGGGCTCGGCGGCCACTCGGTCGGCAACCTGATCCTGACGGCGCTGGCCGACTGCCAGGGGTCGTACCTCAAGGCGATCGAAACCTCGGGGCAGGTGCTGGCGATCCGCGGCCGCATCCTGCCGTCGACCCTCGACAACGTCGTCCTGAAGGCTCGACTCGCGAGCGGCCGAATCCTGAGCGGCGAGAGCCGCATCTCGCGCGCGACATCGCCGATCACCCAGATCATG
>DATKFL010000262.1:0-14556 GCA_035511355.1 Dongiaceae bacterium | reverse complement strand
CGGGGGCCGGAGCCTCGTGGCGTCGACCGTGTGGGGGCTCTCGGCCGCGATGGTCTTCTCACCGGCCATCGTCCTGCTCCCGCCGATCCTGATCGCCGCCTTCGGGGTCTCCCGGTCGCCGGGAACCGGCGCCGTGGTGGTGGACGCCGCCGCCCGCCGGCGGCGATTCCTCGTTGCGGGCGGTGTGTTGCTGATCGTCTTCGTCGCCGGGATCTGGCTCTGGCAGGTGCTCCTCGGTCCGGCGTTGCACGGTGGAGTTGCCGGACTCGGGTTCGCCAACCTCGGGGAGCTGTCGCCTGCGGCGGTCGGCTACACCGCGGTGGCGATGGCCACCGGGTACACGCTCGGGCCCGGACCGATCGAGTGGCATGCGCAGCCACCGGTGATGCCGAGCCCCGGCGAGGCGGTCCTGATGGGTGGCGGCGTGCTGATCCTGGCCGCGCTGTGGCTGCGCGGTCTCGACGTCGTGCGTCGCACCGTGTCGGTTCGCGCCGCGGCACTCCTTCTGGCCTTGAGCGTCATCCCGGTGATGGCGCTGGCCGCGGCCGCCGTATGGACCGGGCACCGCTTCGCGCCGCGGCATGCCGGCGTCATCGCCTTGCCGGTTCTGCTCCTCGCCGCGGCGGGGACGCTTCCGTCGGGCCGCCGGGCCGCCTGGCCGGCGGTCGCCGGCGCACTCCTGCTCGTGCTGCAGGCGGTGTCACTCGGGCAACTGCACCTCTCGCCGCGCTATCTGCGCGAACAGGTGCGGGACGCCGCCGACTACGTCGATCGGGTCGCCCATCCGGACGATCTGGTGCTGGTCTTCGGCGGGATCGATCTGCCCTGGCGCTGGTACGACCACGGCGGCGTCCCGTCGCGCATCGTCTATCCGGACGACCCGGCCACCTGGAGCCCCGGAAGCATGCCGGCGGTTCTCGAAGGCCATCCGCGCGTCGTCGTGGTGCGGGGAGAGATCATGTTCGATCCGCTCGAGAAGCCGCTCTACGACGCGGTGACCTCGATGGGCCGGCGGGAGAGCGCGATGCGGTTCCCCGGCCTCGAAGTCGAGGTGCTGAGCCTCGTGACCCAGGGGGAGTCGCCCTAGCGGGTCGCTGAATTTGACGGCGCCTCGGGGTCGAGTCACACCGAAAAAATGACCTTCGGCGATCCCGACGTGCGGTCTCTCATTTAGGGCCGCGAATGAAAACCGGGCACCCGTTGGATGACGGCTCGCTTCAGACTCGCGCCCAATGACTGAAAACTTCGTCGGAGCGACGGCACCTCCTCCCGGAGGCGTGTCATGGCCGCGCACTTGCTGAGCAGGTGTCCCGGGTGGACGAGATTCAGGGGCATCGTGGGCGCCTGTTCCCGCGCGCGGCGAAGGGACGGCGTTGATTCCAGAAGATCCCGATGGACCATGAGGAAGGTGTTCTGCGCATACCACCAGAGCACCTGTTCATCCTGCCAGACTGCGGCACGAATGCAGTCGATCGCCAGGAACCCGTGCGGGGCGAACAGATCGATCCAATACCGGGGCCACTGCTCGTTGACGTGGTGGGTGCCACCCTGCCCGGGGATGGCGGCCGAAAACAGCACGGCCGGCGCAAGCCGGGTCAGGGACTCGACGAAGCCCGGGGCGCAGGCGGCGGGAAGGTGCTCGGCGAGCTCCAGTGACATTGCCAGGTCGAATCTCCGCCCCGCATTGATCGGCACCTGGAGGTCCCCCTGGGTTACGAATTCCCTGGCCACCACCAGGCGGCTCGGGTCGAGCCAGGTTCCCTCGTAACCGCGGACCTCGGGCACCCCGTGCCGGAGAAAGATCGACAGCCACGTTCCCACGCCGCACCCGACGTCGACGACGGAGCGCGCCGGGACAAGGTCGAGGACAAGGGGGACGATCCGTTCGGCTGAGTGGCGGGTCGTGGCGTCGCGGTGGCGATAGAAATCATCGCTGTAGTCTTTCATCTAGCCCGGTCTCCGGCGGCCACCGCGTTCTGGGCACCGGTGCCGTCCACCGCCACCGGGCCCGGCTTCGCCAGCCCCGACCCGCGGCAGATGAGCGGAACCTGCTCGAATCGGGCCGACGGCACCTCCTCGTGCCGCTTCCGGAGGTCGCTCACCATCATGCGCTTGTGGTACGGCCGGTGGCCGGGTCGGAAGCTCTTCATGCGGCCAGTCTCCACAACGGCCGCGACGTGTCAATGCCTCGATGAGGACTCGGACGGACTCTTAGCGGACGATGACGGAGGCGCCGGTGAAGCGGGTCTCCACCGGTTCGCTCGCGGGGCCGCGCAGGGTCGCATGGTCGAACGCGAGGTCGCTCCGCCCCGACGCAATCGCCTGGAATCTCAGGACGACCAGATCGCCCGCACCGGAGAACGTCCCGGACGATTCGATGAGCGACAGACCGACGGCCAGATCGCCCGGCCGGTTGGGGTTGACCGAGGCGAGCAGCACCGGCTGCAGGGCGCCGAGCGCCGGACCGGTCTGCGCGCTCACGAACGACAGGAGTCCCGGGTCGAAGCTCAGGTGGAACGGCAGGCTGGTCATCTGATCGATGCTGTCGACCCGCACCAACACGTTGAACGACTCGCCGACACCGACCGGGGCGGTGGGCGCCTCGATGCGGGCGGTCGGAGAGGTGATCGGCCGCGGCTTCGGATCGCGCGACAGGGCGCGCGAGGGCCCGATTCCGCCGCCGGCCGGAGGGGGCGCCGGTGAGGGATCGGGGGCGACGCGGTCGCCTTCGGATCCATGCGTCGGAGCCGGAGGGTTGCCGACGATCCATCCGTCGATCGGCGGCGCGGTATCCGCGCTCCCGGGCGCATTGTCGCCACTCGCGTCGCTCACCCCGGGGGCGTCGCCCTCGGGAGTCTCGACCCGCGGATCGCCCGTGCGCAGGGAACTCCGGTTGCGTGGCGCATCGGCCTTCTTCGACGTGCGGCCGGACGCTTCGAAGGACTCAGCGGGCGCGGTCTCCGCGGCCAGGTCCACGCCGGCGTCGGCCAGTTCCGTGGCGCTGGAACCCGACTCCGACAGGGTGTCGTCGGCGCCGCGCCGCGAGGCTCGCTCGTTGCCGTCCCAGAACGGATCGATCTGCCCCCAGGCAGTCCAGGCCAGGAACTCGGATGGTGGCGCCGCGCTCGACGTCGTCGGCCTTCCGACGGCCGGCCGGAAGGAAGCGGTCCGGGCCGGGGCCTCGATGGGCGCCGGCGTCGCCGCGATTGGCGGCGCCGCGGGTGAAGGCGCCGCGGGTGAAGGCGCCGCAGCCGCAGCCCGGCGGGCCGGAGGCTCGGTTGGGTCCGTTGTGTCGGGCGCGGATGTCGAGGCGCCGCGAGCGGTCGGGAGGATGGCGCCGATCGGCAGCGCGGCCGCACCGGTCGGCACGAACCGCCCGAAGCGGTAGAAATCGACGAGCGGCGCCGCCACCAGGAGACCGATCAGCAGGAGACTCGAACGGGTGATGAGGAGGTACGTCCGCCGGCTGATCACGGCACCATCACCATGCCGCCGTGCCCCGGCGCGAACGTGGCCGGACGGGTTCCCCCCAGCTCGTCCAGAACGACCTCACCGACCGGACTCGACCCCGACGTGTTGAAGTCGATGGCGCCTGAACCGGCGGCGACGCGCTGGAACCGAATGGTGATGAGCGCTTCGCTCCCGACCGCGTCGATCGGGGGGTCGGGGAGCAGCCGGGTCATGGTGACCTGCACCGTACTCCCGACCTGGGTGACGAAGACGAGAGGAGGCGATGCGGGCGACCCCTTCTGCAGGAGCGGGCCGAGCGTAAAGCTGTCGTAGGTCAACAGACTCGACGGGAAATTCAGGTCGAAACTCACGGTCCAGATTCGCGAGAGATTGTTCACGAGGACGCCGACCCCCACGGTCGAGCAGGTGCCGCTCGCCTGGTCAAGGTAGACGTCACCGTTGGCGAGCGTCGACAGGGCGCGATCGAACGTGAGCGTGGTGCAGGGGAGCGCGTCACTGCCGCCTCCGCCCCCGCCGCCGCACGACAGCGCCAGGAGCGCCACGAGGAGCAGGGAGGCGCTTCCTGCCGCGCGCGGCAGTCGTCGGTCGACACGACCTCGGCCCACGAACACCTCCCCAGAAGTTCAATATGGGCATCGCTGTCGACCCGTCAAGGACACCCGGGGAATACCCGGAGATAGTACTGCACGAAGATGGCGAGATCGTCAGGCCCGATGTAGCCGTCGCCGTCGAGGTCGGCGGCCGCCGTGTACCGCGATTCGCCATTCGCCTCGTTCCACGCCCGCGCCAGGGCATTGAGGTCGATCGCGTCGACATGACAGTCGGCGTTGAGGTCGGGAGACTTGACGACCGTCAGCGCCTCGCTGCGGCTGCCGACCCCGCCGTCGGGATTCGACACGGTCACGGTGCGGGGGCCGGTGGTCGCCTGCGGCGCGACGGCGGCGACGAACTGGATGTTTCCCTGGGAGTTGAGGACCGCGGTGCCGGGGTTGATCCCGGCGCCCAGATCGACGCGTGCCCCGACGGCGAAATTCCGGCCGTACAGCACGAAGACATTGCTGCGTCCCTGCAGGGCGTAAATCGAATGCGTGGAGGCTTCGAGCGAGGCATCGAGCGAAGGGATGGGAGCCAGTGACGACGGGATCTGCGCGCTCACCTCGGCGGAGGGGTCGCTCTCGTTGCCGGACTGATCGTAGGCGCTGACCACGATGTAATACCGCTGATCGACGTCGAGGTCGGGGAGGTCCCAGGAGGTCGCCGGCCCGACGTCGATTGGCACACCGTACTGTGCGTGCGATGTCCCGTACCTGAGACGGTAGCCGGCGAGATCGACCTCCGTGCCGGACGCCCACGAAACCCGGAGGGTCGCGGCCATCGACGGCGCGGCATGGGCGAAATCGGCGATCAGTACGACGAAAGCCGCGCCCAGATAGACTTTGAGACGATCAGTTTTCCGGACTCCCCGCATCCCCTCTCCCCGGCCGTCGCGGCGACCCCGTGCCGCGCGAGCAAAACCGCAACCGGGAGAGCAAATGCGGTGCCAGCATCGAAAGTATGCCGGCGCAGTATCGAAATACTTTTAGAAGAGGCCGGTCACCTGGCCGTTCTCGTCGAGGTCGATCGACTCGGCCGCGGGGACCGGCGGGAGCCCGGGCATCGTCATGATGCTGCCGACGAGGGGGTAGATGAAGCCGGCCCCGGCGGCGATCCGCACTTCCGAGATCGGCAGCACGAATCCTTCGGGGCGCCCCTTGAGCTTCGGATCGTGCGACAGCGAGAGGGGAGTCTTGGCCATGCAGATCGGGAGCTTGCCGTACCCCTCGCGGCGCAGGAACTCGATGCGCGCGCGCGCCGGCTCGGTGTAGCTGACGCTCGCCGCGCCGTAGACCTTGCGGGCGATGAGGTCGATCTTCTCCTCGATCGTCGAGTCGAGCTCGTACAGCGGCCGGAACTTCGCGGGCGCCTCGCAGGCGGCGAGCACCGCTTCGGCGAGCGCCACGCCTCCCTCGCCCCCCTTCGCCCAGACCTCGACCGGCACGGCGGCCGATGCGCCGGCGGCGACCGCCGCCTCGCGCACCACCGCGATCTCCTCGGCCGAATCGGAGTCGAACCGGTTGATCGCCACCACCGCCGGCAGGCCGAACAGCCGGATGTTCTCGATGTGCTTGGCGAGGTTGGCGCAGCCGCGGCGGGCCGCCTCCGGGTCGGGGCGCTTCCAGGTGGCGGAATCCTTGGTGTCGATCGCGGCGCCGCCGTGCAGCTTCAGCGCCCGGATCGAACAGACGATGACCGAGACCGACGGCACGTTCCCCGACACCCGGCACTTGATGTCGAAGAGTTTCTCCGCGCCGCACTCGGAGCCGAAGCCGCTCTCGGTCACGACGTAGTCGGCCAGCTTCAGCGCCATCCGATCGGCGAGGATCGAATTGTTGCCGTGCGCCACGTTGGCGAACGGCCCGCAGTGCACGATGGCGCCGCCGCCCTCCAGGTTCTGCACCAGGTTCGGCTTGATCGCCTCGCGCAGCACCGCCGCCATCGCCCCGTGGGCGCGCAGGTCGGACGCCCGCACGAGGCGCCCGTCGCGAGTCGAGCCGACCAGGATCCGGCCGAGCCGCTCCTTGAGGTCGGCGAGGCCGGTGCTCAGCGACAGGATCGCCATCACCTCAGAGGAGGCGGTGATGTCGAAGCCGGTCTCCCGCTCGACCCCGTTGTTGCCGCCTCCGACGCCGATGCGCACGCGCCGGAGCGCCCGATCGTTGAGATCGAGGCTGCGGCGCCAGAGAACGGCGTCGGGGTCGAGTCCCAGCTTGTTGCCCTGGAAGAGATGGTTGTCGACCATCGCCGCGAGCAGGTTGTGGGCGGTGGCGACGGCGTGGAAGTCGCCGGTGAAGTGGAGGTTGATCTCCTCGAGCGGCAGGACCTGCGAATAGCCGCCGCCGGTCGCGCCCCCCTTCACGCCGAACACCGGCCCCATCGACGGCTGTCGCAGCGTGCTCAGCGCCTTCTTCCCGATCTTCCTGAGCCCCTGGGTCAGGCCGATGGTCACGACCGTCTTCCCTTCGCCGAGGGCGGTCGGATTGATTCCGGTCACGCCGATCAGGCGGCCGTCGGGGCGATCCTTGATCCGATCGAGCGCCTTGAGGGCGATCTTCGCCTTGTACCGCCCGTGCGGCTCGACCTCGTCCGGGAGGAGGCCGATCGATTCGGCCAGCGCCTCGATGCGAATCAGGCGCGCGCGGCGTGCGATGTCGAGATCGGAAAACGTCACGGTGTCCTCCCGGAAGGTTTTGTCGGGGTGCCGAGCGCCCGGCGCAGGTCTTCGATCTCCGGCTCGGAGGGATCGATCGCCGTGGCGCGGTTCAATTCTTCCTGGGCGCTGTCGCGGTCGCCCGCGGCGGCGAGCGCCCGACCCAGGAGCGCGTGACCGCGCGCCGAGTCGGCGATCTCGAGCGCCCGCCGGGCCGCCTGGGTGGCCGCGGCCGGGTCCTTCGTCTCGATCGCCACGGAGGCCTGGAGCAGGTGGAAGTCGGCCTCGTAGGGATGCGGCGCGGAGGTCGCCGAGGCGAGCGTCTCGCCCGCCTCCTTCCACTGTTCGGAGCGCGACTCCACGAGGGCCGCCTGGTAGGCCGCGAGCGGGTAGCCCGGCCACTCCTGGAGCGACCGCTTGAGGAGCGCCAGGCGCTTGCGCAGGTCGCTCTCCGCCAGCGCCCTGCAGTACGACTCGAACGCGATCAGCGGCGGCTCCACCACGCCGCCGTCGCCGTGCCCCTTGAGGCCGGCGTCTCGGGCCAGCGCATCGACCAGGCTGGCATGCGCGTCGAGGAGATCCTTCAACCGCGCTTCGCGGGTGATCCAGGGGCGGGCGCGCTCGGTCGCGAGGTCGATGACCCGGACCGACAAGGTGAGCGATCCCTCCTGGACCGCGTACCGTCCGAGGACGAGGCGGTCGGGGCGCACCCCTCCGGGCCGGGCGCGCATCGTCCGTCCCAGTTCGAGCGCGCTGGCGAGGGTCAGGCCGGCACCGGCGGGGATCCCCTGGCCTTCGAGGAAGACGGCGCGGTCCTCCTCCTCGACCACGGCGGCGCCGCGGCCGCGCAGGTGCTCGCCGGTGTGCAGCGCGAGACCGTTCGCGAGCCACGCCAGCCCGGGGTCCTCGCCGGTGTTCTCGAACGGCATGATGAGGAAGGCGGGCGGGGGAGTGGCGGCCGCGGCCGGCGAAGGGATCGCGAGGCACGCGGCGGCGACCAGGACCGCGGCCGGCGCCGCGGCGAACCGCCGGAGGGAGATCACGCCCCGGGCCTCCGCGGGCGGAGCTCGGTCGGGGCGTTCTCCTCGGCGCTCTCGCAGCGGCCGAAGAACATCTTGCCCGCCGTGGTCTGCAGGACCGAGGTGACGGTGATCGGGATGTTGCGGCCGAGGAAGCGCTTGGCGCTGTCGACCACCACCATCGTGCCGTCGTCGAGGTACCCGACCCCCTGGTTCGGCTCCTTGCCTTCCTTCAGGATGAAGATGTTCATCGACTCGCCGGGCAGCACGACCGGCTTCAGGGCGTTCGCCAGCACGTTGATGTTGAGCACCTTCACGCCGCGCAGCTCGGCGACCTTGTTCAGGTTGAAGTCGTTGGTCAGGATGCGCGCCTCGGTGCGCTTCGCCAGCTCGATCAGCTTGAGATCGACCTCGCGGATCCCCGGCACGTCGGCGTCCGAGACCACCACCCGCACCGCGGTCCCCTTCTTCATCCGCTGCAGGATCTCGAGCCCCTTGCGACCCCGATTGCGGCGGAGGGCCTCCGGCGAGTCGGCGATCGCCTGCAGCTCGCGCAGGACGAACTGCGGCACGATGAGCGAACCGTCGATGAAACCGGCTTCGACGACGTCGGCGATGCGGCCGTCGATGATCACGCTGGTGTCGAGGATTTTCCCGTTCTCGCCGTCGGCCCCTTCGTTCCAGGCGGCGCGCAGGCTCCGGGGACTCAGCCGGTCGCCGCGCGCCGAGCCGAGGACGACGCCGGTGTGCGCGCAGAGCAGCAGCACGAACCCGCGCACGATCCCCGCGGGCACCCCCGGAATCGCCTCGACCGGCAGGAGCGCCAGGAGCACGGTCGCCGCCATGCCGCCGATGAAGAGTCCCACGATTCCGGCGACCAGGGTCCGGAGCGCGAGGGTCCGGAGCACCCTCTCGATGGCGAAGATGATCCCCGCCACCAGGAGCCCGGCGAGCGGTCCGCTCAGATTGACCGGATGCAGCGTCGGCGGCCGCACGGCGGCGCCGAGCAACGCCGCGATCACGGCGACCACGCCCCGCAGGATCAGGATGCCCACACCCTCGTCCGATGAGACCGGTCGCAACGGTTCGGCGATGCGCCGGAGAGCGTCCATCATAACGCCCCGCCGGGGTCGGGTGAAGGGGGCGCGGCGAATCGGGTGGCCAGGCTGCGGGTTTCTCCCTCGCCATAGAGGCGCGGGACGCGGGAGCCGAGGCGCGCCAGGACCTCCCAGACGATGCTCCCCGCGGCGAGGGCCAGGGCGTCGGCGCCGATCGCCTCGCCGTCGTCCCGTCCGATGACGGTCGCGACGTCGCCGACCGCCGCGTCGGGGATGGCGCTCACAGCGATGGTGGTCATGTCCATGCTGACCCTGCCGACGATCGGCGCGCGCCGGCCGCGCACCAGCACTTCGCCGCGGTTCCCGGCGGCACGCGGCAGGCCGTCGGCGTAGCCGATCCCGAGCGTCGCGACGGTCGAGAGGCCCGGCGACTTCCAGGCGCGCCCGTATCCGACCGACGCCCCCTCGGGGAGCTCGCGCAGGTCGATCAGGTGGGTCCTGAGCGCGAGAATCGGACGCACCGCGAGGGCGGTGCGCGGCGAGGCGTTGTAGCCGTAGAGCAGGAGACCGGGGCGGACGAGCGTCAGGCCGGTGGCCCGATGGTCGACGATCGCGGCGCTGTTCGCCAGGTGCAGGTGCTCCGGGGCGTGCCCCCGCCCGCGCAGGAGATTCACGCCCCGCAGGAATTCCTGGAGCTGTGCCGCGCTGTAGGGATCGGCGGGGTCGTCGGCCGCGGCGAGGTGCGAGCAGGCGCCGCCGAGCCGGACGTGCGGCGCGCGCGCCAGCGCGTCGCAGAGGCCCGGGAGCCCCATGATCGGCATCCCGAGCCGGCCCATGCCGGTGTCGATCTTCAGGTGCGCGTCGACATTCGCGCCGCGCGCCGCCGCGGCGCGCTCGAGCGCCTCGATCTGCTCGAGCCGGAAGAGGGTCGGGGTCAGGTTCTCGGCCAGCAGCAGCGGCGCCTGCGCCGGCGCGAAGCCGCCGAGCACGAGGATCGGCGCCCGCACGCCACCGCGCCGCAGCTCGACGCCCTCCTCGACCAGCGCCACGCCGAGCCACTCGATCGCCTCGCGCTCGAGACGGCGCGCCACCGGCAGCGCCCCGTGGCCGTAGGCGTCGGCCTTGACGACCGCCATGACCCCGGGTCCCGAGAGCCGCGCGCGCACCGCGCCGAGGTTGGCGGCGAGACGGTCGAGGTCGATCTCCGCCCAGGTGGGACGGTGCAACTCGAAGGGGAGCGGGGTCACTCCTGGCGCCACTCGAGCTCTTCGAAGCGGGTGTACTCGCGCAGGAAGGCCAGGTCGATGTTCCCGATCGGCCCGTTGCGCTGCTTGGCGATGATGATCTGCGCCCGGCCGCGGTTCTCCTCGGTCGGCTTGTAGATCTCCTCGCGGTAGATGAACATCACCAGGTCCGCATCCTGCTCGATCGCCCCCGACTCGCGCAGGTCGGAGAGCTGCGGACGGCGATCGCCGCCGCGCTGCTCGGGCGCGCGCGACAGCTGCGACAGCGCCATGATCGGGATCTGCAGCTCCTTCGCCAGCTCCTTGAGCGAGCGCGAGATCTCGGTGATCTCCTGGTTGCGGTTCTCGAACCGGCCGCGGCTGCGCATCAGCTGCAGGTAGTCGATGACCAGGAGATCCAGACCCTGCTCCATCTTGAGCCGCCGGCTCTTGGCGCGCATCTCGAGGACGCCGGTGCCGGCGGTGTCGTCGATCCAGATCGGCACCGCCGCCAGCTCGCCGAACGCCTGGGTCAGGCGGGTCCACTCTTCGCGGCCGAGCCGGCCGGTCCGCAGGCGATGCGCATCGACGCGCGCCTGGCCGGTGAGCAGCCGGAGGAAAAGCTGCTCGCGCGACATCTCGAGCGAGAAGACGCCGACCCGCTTGCCGGTCGCGGTCGCGGCGTGCTGCGCGATGTTGAGCGCGAACGAGGTCTTCCCCATGCCGGGGCGCGCCGCCAGCACGATCAGGTCGGAGGGCTGCAGCCCCGAGGTCATCTCGTTGAGGGTCGGGAAGCCGGTCGGCAGGCCGGTCACCAGTTCGCGGTGCTCCGACAGCCGCTCGATCGTCTTGAGACTCTGATCGGCGATCGTCCGGAGCGGCACGAAACCGGCGCGCATCTGGTCCTGGGTGATCTGGAAGACCAGCCGCTCCGACTGGTCGAGGATCTCCTCGACCTCCTGGGTCGCCTCGTACGCGGTCGTGACGATGCGGCCGCCCGCTTCGATGAGCGCCCGCAGCAGCGACTTCTCCTTGACGATCTTCGCGTAGTGCTCGACGTTCGAGGAGTGCGGCACGCCGTCGAGGAGCGAGGCGATGTAGGCCGGGCCGCCGACCGCGTCCAGCTCGCCGCTCCGGGTCAGCTCCTCCTTGACCGTCACCGGGTCGATCGCGGTGGCGCGCTCCGAGAGGGCGCCCATCACCTTGAAGATGCGGCGGTGCGGGTCGCGATAGAAATCGGTGTCCTTCAGGATCTCCTGCGCCCGGTTGATCGCGGTGTTCTCGAGGAGGATCGCCCCCAGGACCGAACGCTCGGCGTCGGCGTTGTGCGGGACGTTGCGATCGAGGGTGACGTCGCCGGCCATCGCAGGGAGTCTCCGGGGGTGGGGAGCGGACGGCGGCGATGCTAGCACAGCGCGCGCGGGCTTCGGAGTGCCACGAGGCGTGCGCGCCGCGTTGCGACACCTCCCGTCGCTTTGCTACCATCACGCCGGCCGGAGTGAACCAGATGGTCGCCGCCCGGGCTCGCGCCCGGGGGGAGGAAAGTCCGAACTCCACAGGGCATTGCGCTGGGTAACGCCCAGTCCCGGTGACGGGAAGGAAAGTGCCACAGAAAACAGACCGCCTGGCGTCGGGGGTGACCCCGGCGCCCGGTAAGGGTGAAACGGTGGGGTAAGAGCCCACCAGCGCCCCGGGTGACCGGGGCGGCTCGGCAAACCCCGCAAGGAGCAAGGCCAAATAGGGGAGCGCATCGGGTGGCCCGCCCAGAGCTCCCGGGTCGGTCGCTTGGCGGTGGGGCCGCCGGCGCGGCGCAAGCCGCACCGGGCGGGTCGTGCCGCCGCCCGCACGGGAGACCGCGCGGGTAGAGGAATGACCATCGGCCGCCGGCAACGGCGGCAACAGGATTCGGCTTACGGTTCACTCCGGCCCTACCGACCGAACCCGGCGCGTCGCCGCGACGCGCGTCTTCCGTGATTTGCGGCCGCGCATCCAGGCGCTCAGCCGCGATCTCTACGACCATCCGGAGCTGAGCCTCAGGGAGCGCCGCTCGAGCGCGGCGCTCCAGCGCTTCCTCGCCCGCGAGCGGTTCAGCGTGCGGCGCGGCGTCGCGGGGCTGCCGACCGCCTTCGTGGCGCGCCGCCGCTCGGGGCGGGGCGGGCCGCGCCTCGCCTTCCTCGCCGAGTTCGACGCCCTGCCGCAGATCGGGCATGCCTGCGGGCACAACCTGATCGGCGCGGCCGCGTGTGGCGCCGCCGCGGTGGTCGGCAGGCTCCTGGAAGGGCGCCGGGGCGAGGTGCTGGTGATCGGCACGCCGGCCGAGGAGACCATCGGCGGCAAGGTGCAGATGGCGCGGCGCGGTGTCTTCCGCGGCCTCGACGCCGCCCTGATGTTCCATCCGTCGGCGGAAGATCGGGTCTACACGACGTCGCTCGCCTGCCATTCGATCGAGGTGGTGTTCGAGGGAAAGGAGGCGCACGCGGTGGCGGCCCCCGAGAAGGGGATCAACGCCCTGACCGCGCTCCTGCGTCTGTTCGCCGAGGTCGAACGGATCCTCGAGCGCGCCACACCCGAGGTCCGCATCCCGGGCATCGTCGTCGAGGGAGGGCAGCGCGCCAACGTCGTCCCCGGCCGGGCGGTCGGGCGCTTCTCGCTCCGGGCGCGGGACCTGGCGACGCTCGCGCGGGTCGAGCGGGCGTTCCGCGCGGCGACCCGGCGGGCGGCGACGTCGGTCGGCGCCCGCGCGCGCATCCGCTTCATCGATCTGCCGTACGCGCACATGCGCACCAACCGCGTGATGGCCGACCTCTTCAAGGAAGAGCTCAAGGACCTGGGCCGCGCGACGATCGACACGCCACGCAAGAGCATGGGGTCGCTCGACATGGGAAACGTCAGCCAGGTGGTGCCGTCGATCCACCCCTACGTCGCGGTGGCGCCGCCGGGCACGCCGCTGCACTCGCGTCCCTTCGCCCGTTGCGCGGGGAGCGCGCGCGGCCGCGCCGGTCTCGACGTCGCGACCCAGGCGCTGGCGCGCACCGCGCTCGTCCTGCTCGACGAGCCGCGGCTGCTCGACCAGGCGCGGCGCGAGTTCCGCCACGGCGGCGGGGGGGCGGCATGAGGCTCGTGACGCCGCCGTCGCTCCGGCGCGGCGACCGGATCGGTGTCGCCGCCCCCGCCGGGCCGCCCGATCGCGCCCGACTCGAGAAGGGCCTGGCGCTCCTCGAGCGGCGCGGTTTCGTCGTCGAGCCGGGCCGGCACCTCTTCGATCGCCACGCCTATCTCGCCGGCCGGGACGCCGATCGCCTCGACGACCTGAACGGCATGCTGCGCGATCCCGCGCTCAAGGCGATCTGGTTCGCGCGCGGCGGGTACGGCCTGCACCGCCTGGTCGCCGGGGTCGATCTCCGGGCGCTCCGGCGCGCGCCGAAGGCGCTCATCGGCTACAGCGACATCACCGTGATCCAGTCGGCCGCCTGGCGGCGGATGCGCCTCGCCTCGTTCCAGGCACCGATGGTGCAGGAGCTGGGCGACCGGCGCGCCTACGACGCCGCTTCTCTCTGGCGCACGCTCCGGGGCGGAGGATTGCGGCTCCGCTTCCCCGAAGGCTCGGTCGTGCGCCCCGGAAGCGCGCGTGGTCCGCTGGTCGGAGGCTGTCTCTCGATCCTGGTGTCGCTGGTCGGGACTCCGTACGAGCCGCCGCTCGACGGCGCCATCCTTTACTGGGAAGAGGTCAACGAGGCGCCCTTCCGGATCGACCGGATGCTGGCGCACCTGCGACTTTCGGGAAGACTGAAGCGTCTGGCGGGAATGGTGGTCGGGAGGCTGGTCGACTGCCGCGCCCGCCGCGCCGCCGACCAGGTCGACCTGCGCGACATCCTGGCGGTGCACCTGGCAGGCACCGCCTACCCGGTCGTCATCGACCTGCCGGCCGGGCATGGACCGGGGAAGGTCACCCTGCCGATCGGATTCCCGGCGCGCCTCGATACCGCCGCGCGCCGGCTCAGCGCACGGTGAACAGGATCTCCCTGGTCAGCGACTGACCCGAGACCTTGTCGGTCACCTTCGCTTCCATCTTGAACTCGGCCGGCAGCGGCTGGGTCGGCGCCATCAGGTCCTTGAGCGCCAGGTCGAACAGCTCGACCTGGTTCACCGCCTTGACCGCCGGCTTGCGGAACGGCTTCCACCCGGTGGCGTCCTTCAGGAAGAAGGTGTAGGTCGACTCGAGGTTCGGCTTGCCGCTGGCGGCGTCCGGGGCCGGGTTGTAGACCTGGTAATAGAAGGAGAGCGCGTCGGTCTTCGCCAGCACGTTGGCCGCGCGCGGCACCAGTCGGAACGACCCGAGCGAATAGAGGCCGCTGCCGCCTTTCTCGTCGTCCGGACCGATCCCCGCCTCCGCCTGGCGGAAGGAGGCGAGCAGGGTGATCGTGCTCATCGCGAACGCTTTCGCGCTGAAATCGGGAACCGTGATCGTGGCGACCTGCGTCCCCATCTGTCCCTTGACCACGCGGTCCTCGACCACGATTGCCTGGGTCCAGGTGCCG
>DATKFL010000261.1:0-3089 GCA_035511355.1 Dongiaceae bacterium | reverse complement strand
ACCTCGCCGAGGAGCTTGCTCCGGCCATAGAGGTCGCGCGGATCGGGAACGTCGTCCTCGGTGTACTGCCCCTTCTCCCCCGAGAAGACGCAGTCGGTGCTGAGGTGCACGAGACGCGCCCCCGCCTCGCGGCAGATCACGGCCAGCCGGTGCGGCAGGAGCGCGTTGATGCCGATGGCGACCACCGCGTCCTCGGCCTGGGGCAGCTGCTTGATGATGCCGACACAGTTGACCACTGCGTCGGGCCGCGCGGTCCCGAACGCCCGGCGGAGGTCCGCCTCCTCGCAGGCGTCGATCCGATCGATGAGCCGGGAGGGCTCGAACAGTTCGAGGGAGCCGTACGCCGCCGCGGGGGCGCGGACCGTGACGTAGGTCTCGAAGCGCTCGCGCAGGGTCGCGTAGAGCCGGTGACCGAGCATTCCAGCTCCGCCCAGAATGAGAACTCTCAAGCCCGGTCCCTCGCGATCACGGGCGGCATGGACCGGAGATTGGTTTCATCCTGGGGTTGCGGCGCGGCACCGGATCGGAGCCGGAGCATAGCACGGCGCCCGAAAGGGTCGCAACGACAGGCCCGGCCGGAGGGGCACCGGTTCCGCGGTCGGTGCCACCAATAAAGATATGGCGTCCCCCGCGGAGTGGGGGTACTGTTACGCCCGCTCAAATCGTGGGGCTCGTCCGCTCGCCAACTGAAGCTCGGATCATGACCGCCGCAACACGACGGCCGGTAGCCCCTTCGGGCCCCGGTCCGGGGGGATTCCATGACGGCCGTTGCCTACCGCCGCACGATCGGCACCAGCTTCGTTCTCGCGCTCCTGTGGGCGCTCGGGTCGCGGGTCGGGACCACCGGCACGCCGGCCCCCCGCAACACGCCGCGCGGGCTCAAGGAAGCGACCCTCATCGGCCGTGAAGAACCTGGCCGGCCGATCGCCGTCATCCTGATGCTCGACCTGAGGGACCGCGCCGGCGCCGACGCCCTGATCGCGGCGCAGCACGACCCGGCCTCGCCGCAGTACCACCAGTGGATCGCCCCCGAGGAGTTCCAGAGCCGCTTCGGCCCGCTCCCCGGCGACATCGAGGCGGTGATCGACTTCCTGAGGGCGCAGGGGTTCACGAACGTCACCCGGCCCACGTCGACGATGGTGCGCGGCGAAGGAACCATCGCGCACGCCGAGCGGGCGTTCAAGGTGACCATCAACCGGTTCGAATACCACGGCCGCAAGGTGTTCGCGAACACCGAGGACCCGACCCTGCCGCCTGGGCTGGCGCGGAAGGTGGTCCGGGTGGGTGGTCTCGACTCGCTGACCCGGATGTTCCCGCAGATCGGAACGCCGACCCGAGCCGATCCGGACTACGTGCTGAGCGGCACGAACTACATCCTGCCGCGCGACACCCAGGTCGCGCATGAGCAGAAGGCCGGCTACTTCGACCTCGGCAAGAAGGGGGTCGCAGGGGCGGAGCTGGCGATCGCCGGCTCGTACGACATCAACGCCGCGTCGGTCAACAACATCCTGACCCGCCAGGGGGGCGCCGCGGCCGGCTACAACCTCCTGACCGCCGCGCCGAGCGGCCCGCACACGATCTCCTCGACCTGCGTTCCCGGAACGAACCTGACCGGGAACCCGGTCGAGCCGGGATGTCTCTACGATCAGGCCGGGGTCGCCTCGATCGAGACGGCACTCGACGTCAGCATGGCGGCCAGCATCGCCAACGACAACCACATCGGCGTCTACCTGGCGCAGGACCAGCTGACCACCTCGTTCGGCGTCCTGTACCAGTACCTCGCCGATCGCGCCGGCACCATCAAGGTCGTGTCGCACTCCTGGGGCCTCTGCCTGTCGCTGATGGCGCCGAGCGAGATCACCGCCGAGGACAACGCCTTCGCGCAGGCCGCCGCGGGCGGACAGGCCTGGTTCGCCTCGAGCGGCGACGCCGGCAGCAACGACTGCCCGGCCGGGAGCGGCGGCGCCAACCCCGACGTCAACTATCCCGCCGCCTCCGCCTACGTGACCGCGGTCGGCGGCACGTCGCAGGACCCGACCGGCGCCTTCGGCGGCGATGGCTGGATGACCGGCTACCCGCCGGGCGGCGAGGCCGCCTGCAGCAACGGCGGCGGCGGTCAGGCGAACGCCGGCATCACCCTGGCCCGCCCGGCGTGGCAGACCGGGCCGGGCGTGCCGGCCGGCGCGTTCCGGCTGGTCCCCGACATCAGCATGCACTACGGCTCCTGCACCACCCCCAGCACCGGCCGCCCGTTCCTGACCGCGGCGGGACAGTTCCTCTGGGTCGTCTCCGGCACTTCGGCCGACGCGCCGCTCTGGGCGGGATACTGGGCGGTCGCCAATCAGCTCGCCGGCGGCAACCTCGGTCACGCCGCTCCCCTGCTCTGGCGCGTCCTGCGCGACGAAGGCGGGACCAGCTACGCCGCCTCGTTCCACGACGTCACGACCGGCAACATCGGGGCCTACAGCGCGGGCGTCGCCTACGACATGGCGACCGGCATCGGCACGCCGCGCTTCAACAACCTCTACCCCGGCCTGGTGCTCCTCGCCGGCTCCGGAGGAGTGCAGGGGACGGTGACCGCCGGCGGTTCTCCCGCCGCGGGCGCGACCGTGACGGCCACCGGATTCGCCGGCACCTACACGGCGACCGCCAATGGCGGCGGCGCCTACACCCTCACCGGCCTGCCGGCCGGCAGCTACAACGTCGCCGCGGCCGCGGCCGGGTACACCAGCGTCACCGCGACCGGCGTGGCGGTGACCAACGGCGGGAGCACCACCCAGAACTTCGCGCTGGTCACTACCGCCCCGGTCTCCGGATGCGTCACCGACACGAGCCAGGCCGACTTCCAGGCTGCCGCGTCAACCAGCCTGGCGCTCGACTTCGTGAGCACTCCCGGAGTCGCCAAGCTCGCGGTCGGATCCTCGGGGGCGCAGGCTGACCAGGTCTCGCTCGACAGCACCTCCGGGTTCGCGTTCACCAACACGTCGTGGGGCGGGCAGACCTTCACGCCGGCGGTGTCGGGACAACTGACCCGCCTCGATCTCTACCTCTTCTGCAGCGGCTGCACCGGCGCCAACCCGAACATCACC
>DATKFL010000260.1:0-3316 GCA_035511355.1 Dongiaceae bacterium | reverse complement strand
CGCCTCGCGCCACGGCCGATCCGGCGCCGCGGCGTTGACAGCCCCGGGCCGCTCCACTACGATGCCGCCTCCCTCGGCGAGGTGGCGGCGGTGACCGAACGAAGTGTCGCTCTCGGACGGCTGCGTCTGATCGCCCTCTTCCTCTTCATCGTGGCGCTCGTGGTGGTGGCGCGCCCGACGCCTGCGTTCCTGTGGACCGGCGCGCTGATCGCCGCGGGCGGCGAGTTGGTGCGCCTATGGGCCGCCGGGCACCTGCACAAGTCGGTCCGTCTCGCCACCGCCGGTCCGTACGCGCGCACCCAGAATCCCCTCTATCTCGGACGGTTCCTGATCCTGACCGGCATCGGCATCGCGGCGCGCCTGCCGTACGCGATCAACTGGATCGCCCTCGGCGTCGGCTACGCCATCTTCTTCTTCTATTACATCCCGCGGAAGCTTCGGGTCGAAGGCAGCCGCCTCGAGCGGATCCACGGCCCGGCGTACGAGGCCTACCGCCGCGAGGTGCCGATCCTCTTCCCGTCACTCCGGACGTTTCCGGGCGCGGGACCCGAGCGCTGGTCCTTCGCGCAGATGGTCCGCAACCAGGAGCCGCTCGTCGCCCTCGGCGTCGCCGCCGCCTTCGTCTGGCTGGCGCGGCACACCGTCGTCTCCTGATTTCACGACGTCGCGCAGCACCGCGAGCAGTCGGTCGGCGATGACCGGCGCCGCGTAGTCGCGCTCGACGCGCGCGCGGCCCGCGGCGCCACAGCGCGCCGCCGCCTCCGGGTCGCGCAGCAGGCGCGTGATCGCCTCCGTCCAGCCCGGCCCGTCCTCCGCGAACAGACCGGTCTCCCCCGCGCGCACGATCTCGCGGTTGGCGCCGACCGGCGAGCAGACGACCGGCAACCCGGCCGCCTGGTACTGCAGGATCTTGAGCCCGCACTTGCCGCGCGAGAACGGGCGATCGTCGATCGGCATCAGCCCCAGGTCGCAGTCGAGCAGATCGCGCGCCTCGGTCCCGGCGTCCCAGCGCCGCTTCTCGGTCGGGACTCCCGGCAGATCGATGAAATCGTTGCAGACCTGCACGAGACGCGCGCCGGGGACCGCCGCCGCGACCGCGCGCAGCGGCTCCGCCAGCGCCGCGAGGTACGGGAGACTCGGACGGCTGCCGATCCAGCCGATCAGCCGCTCGCCGGAGCGGGCCCGTCGGCGCGTCGCCGCCGCGGCGACCGCGTCGGCGGGAAACGGGGCGAGGTCGACGCCGGTCGGGACGATCGTGACCGGCACCCCCAGCCCCGCGATCCAGTCGGCGAGGAACCGGTTGCCGGCGATGACGACGCGCGCCCGCCGCGCCACCGCCGCGAGCCGCGCGCGTCGCGAGCGCATCCGGCGGGCGGCGCGCGCCGCGGTGAAACGGCGCTCCTCGTCCGGGCTGATCTCGAAGACGGCGTCATCGACGTCGTAGAGGATCGGCCGGTCGCCCGGCAGGAAGGCCAGCTTGAACCGGGCCAGGAGTTTTTTCTGGATCAGGACTGCGTCGGCCCGGCGAGCCCGGCGGCGCAGGTCGACGAGGTCGTACCCCTCGCGGCGTTTCGCCACGAGGAGATCGGCCTCGACGCCGCCGGCGCGCAGCCGATCGAGGTGCTGCAGGATCCGGAAGCGCGTCGAAGGATGATCGGGACCGGCGCCGAGGACGCACAGGAGTCGCATCGCGGCCGCATCGTAGAGGAGCGGCCGGTCCCGGTCAACGACGGCCGGAGCCCTCGCCGCCGGGCGCGGGGCGGGACGGCCAGGCGATCGACACTCCCGCCGGCGAGAGCGCCACCTCGACGCGGCGCGCGCGCCGCTCGTCGCGCCATTCCCGTCCGCCCTTGCGGCTGTCGACGATCATTTTGCCGACCATCAGACCGTTGAGATAGCCGAAGTAGACGTCCGGCAGGTAGTGCGCCTCCGCGTGGATGCGCTGCAACGCCACCAGACCGACCGTGCCGTACATCGCCCCGGCGCCGATCCGCTTCCAGGCGCGCGCCCCGCCGCCGTCGTTCTCGTCGACCAGGAGGTAACGGTCGATGATCGGCGCCAGCATCGAGGCGGCCACGGTGACGTCTCCCGAGACGCTGTGCCCGCCGCCACTCCCGAACCAGACGATGTCGTCCCCCTTGCGCGGCCGCTGGGTCGCGAGGATCCGCTGCGACACGCCGGTGATCGCCGACGCGAAGGTGAGGGTTTCGAGAACCACCGACCCGGTCTCCCTGGCGCGCGCCGAGTCGCCGACCGCGCCGGCGAGGAAGAAGCCGCCGGCGACCAGGAGCGGCGCCGCGGTGCGCCCCATGAGGCGTGCCGTGTCGAGGACGCCTCCCGGCGTCTGGTCGTCGTGGTCGTGCGCGAAATCGCGGACCTCGTCGCGCACCGCGTACAGGCCGGCGCCGAGTCCGATCGAGACGCCCAGCCGGGTCCAGCCGCGCCCGTCGAGGTGCGCGGGGCGGCCGAAGACGTACTTCGCGTCGCGCCCCACCTGGCGCCAGGTGACCGGCGCGTCGGCGGCGGGACCATCGTGCGGCTCCTGCGGAGCGTCCTCGGCGGCGGCCGCGGGCAGGATGGCGACCAGACCCGCGATGAACGCGGCCGCAGCGCCCGCCCGCCTGCCGGAACGCGCAGTCACGGCGATCCCCGCGCGAGCAGGACGAAACGCCGGTGTCCCACGCGCCCCTCGGCGGCGATCACGGCGCCCGGCGCCGTCCCGGAGCGCGTCATCCCCTCCCAGGCCAGAGCTTCCGCGACGACGTGCGGGTCGGAGCCGTCGGCGAGGAACCGCTCGAGATCCCCGGCGCCGGGCAGGAGCGTCAGGCCGCGACCGGCGTACCAGGAGATGCCGGCGTGCGGATCCCCCAGGATGCCGATCGGTCCGGCGCCGGCGATCGCGCCGACCTCCCGTCCGAAGCGGCGCGCCGACTTGTAGGGATCGATCGCCGGCAGGACGAGCTGGGTCACCACGATCGCCGCCAGGGCCGCTCCGCCCGCGAACAGCCCGATCGCTCCCCCGGCGCCGGTGCGCCGGAAGAAGAGCAGCGGCGTCAGCGCCCCCACGAACCCGGCCGCCGCGAGCCAGGTCGCCGCCGGGAGAAGTCCCGGCTCGGACGACTGCAGCCGGTGCAGCGTGAAGGCCGCCGCTGCGATCACGACGACCATCCAGCCGGCGAACCCCGCCACCAGAAGACGCGCCGGCGGCGGCGGATCCCAGGCGTACAGGCGCAGGTCCCAGGTCCGCCCGACGAGCAGCGCCACGAGCGGCGTCATCGGGAGAAGGTACACGCCGCGCTTCTCCGCGGACAGGGCG
>DATKFL010000259.1:0-3260 GCA_035511355.1 Dongiaceae bacterium | reverse complement strand
CGGCGCCCCGTCGGGCCCGTGGACGCTCCGTTCGCCGTCGCCCGAGGTGGCGTTCGAGCCGGAGCGCAGTCCGACGGCGAGCGCGGCACGATCGCGGTCGCGCGGATCGGCGATCCCGAGGCGCCAGCCGCCGTCGTCGGGACCGGACCCGAAGACCAGCACCTGGCCGCCGAAGTCGAGCCGCGCGGCGGTCGCGCCGGCCCGCCGGAGGACGTCGGCGGCGGCGTCGAGCGCGTACCCCTTGCCGATGCCGCCCAGATCGATCCCCATCCCCTCGGCGGCGAAGCCGATCGTGCAGGCGCTCGGATCGAACCGGACCCCGCGCCAGCCGACGGGGGCGGGCGTCGCGGGGGATTCCGGCGGCGCCGACCGGCCGGGCAGGATTCCCTCGGGGCCGCGCAGTCGCAGGGCGCGCACCAGCGGCTCGACGGTCGGATCGAAGGCGCCGCCGGTCGCCGCCGCCCAGCCGAGCGCGCGCCCGACCACGGCGCAGAGATCGCGACCCGCCGCGACCGGCGCCTCCGCTGCGTCGCGATTCATCCGGCTGACCTCGCTCGTCGGGCGCCAGTTGCTGAGCGCCCCCTCCAGCCGGTCCACCTCGGCGAAGGCCGCCTCGATGGCGCGCTCCGGCTCGGGGGCGCTCGCCTCGACGACGAGCCGCGTGCCCATCAGGAAGCGGGCGCGCACCCGCGTCGACACGGCCGCCGCCGTCGTCGCGGCGGAGGGCGGCGCGATCACCGGCAGTGCCGCCGCCACCGCCGCCATTCCGAGAATCCGCCACCCGCGCGCGCCCATCACCTCTCCACGCTGTTGCAACTGCGACTCAGTCTCAATAACACGACGACGATACCGCGCCCCGGTTCGCCTGTCAAGCCGCTGTGCCATACTCCGCGCCCGCGCCGGCCGCGCTGCGGCGCGTTTTCGAGGAGAACCCCGCGTGACCTCCCTCCCCTCCAAGCCGGCCCGCGTCTCGCGCGTCGAGATGACCGAGATCGTGATGCCCGAGGACACCAACCCGTTCGGGCACATCTTCGGCGGCCGGGTCATGACCCTGATCGACAAGGCGGCGGCGATCGCCGCGATGCGGCACGCGCGCTCGAACGTGGTGACCGCGTCGGTCGACCGGCTGGTCTTCCGCGCGCCGGTGCGGCTCGGGCAGATCCTGCGGGTCTACGCCGCGGTCAACGCCGCCTTCAGCACCTCGATGGAGGTGGGCGTGAAGGTGCTGTCGGAGGATCCGCACAGCGGCCGGCAGGCGCACTGCTGCAGCGCCTACGTGACGATGGTGGCCCTCGACCGGAGCGGGGTGCCGGCGCACGTGGCGGCGATCCGGCCCGCCGGCGCCACCGAGCGCCGCCGCCTGCGCGCCGCCGCGGCGCGGCGGCGGAGCCGGTTGCGGGAGCGGCGACTCCGGGAGCGCCGGCGCGCCGACTGATTCCATGGTGTCGCGCAGGTTGTTGCACGACAGGTGGAGCGCGGGAGATCGGTGAGCGGGGACGCCGGTTGGCGACCGGCCCGGCTCAGTAGGCGTGTTTGAGTTGATGCCGCGTATTGCGGGGGTAGATCGGGGTGGTCCAGTCCCTGCGGTAGAGACGGGCCATCGCTCTCGACAGCGACTCCCTCCCGGGGAACAGGCGCCGTGAGAGCACCCGCTGCCAGTCCCAGACCTCGGCAGCGAGCCCGACCTGCATCGCCGGGGTCACCGGCACCGGCCGTCGCTCGGAGCGCCGCTTCACGAAGTTCCGCCAGACCGCCATCAGTGCCAGGCGCTCGATGAGCGCGTTCAACCGTCGTCCGAACGCGATCGTTTCGCGACGATGGTGCGCCAGCGTGTGGCGCAAGAGCGCATGCAGCAGGTCCGACGCGAACATCGCGCGGTCGCGCGCCACCGCCTCGGCGGAGCGCGGCGCCCCGCGCGGCCCCCGCTTCGGGTTCGGGAAGCGCTCGAGCCGCACGAATGGGTGATGGCCGACCACGTCGTCATAGGCGGGGTGGCCGTCGCCCACCAGTCGGAGCCGGCGCCTCTCGGGAACCAGAGGAAGGAGCAGCCTCACGACGCGCCTTGTCGACCCGCGATAGCCGCCGAAGGCCGTCCGTCGGGGCCGGCGGCGGAGCCGTTCCCGCTGCGCCTCGGTGAGCCGCCCGGCGCGCGCATGCGGGGCCGGGTCCAGGCCGTAGACGAACCAGGAGAGACTCCCGACCGGGGTGGCAACCCCGAACGGCAGGTCCTGGGAGAACTCGAAGGTCTCGAAGTGGTCGAGGACGACCGGCTCGGCGTGCCGGCCTGCCAGAAATGACATCGCCCTCGCGTGCAGGAGCATCGCGTGGCGGCCGAGGCGGGCCGCGAGACGAGCGGTGGTCGAGTGGGCGCAGGCGAGGGTGCGTGCTATCTGGCGGAGAGCACCGCCAGCCTGAAGGGCGGCGGCCAGAGGAGCGAGGAGCTCGGGTCGCTTGAGGTAATAGGAGGTCGAGAAGGTCTGCCGCGAGAAGGTGCGCCGGCAGGTCAGGCACAGGAATCGCGGCACGCTGCGTCTCCGGGTCAGGTAGCGGCCGTGCCGGCGGAACCGGAACCCGCGGCTGGTTCGACGATGTTCGGCGCACTCCGGCCAGGGGCAGAAGGGGGGTTGAAACAGTTGCACCCGCTCGACGGGAGTCCGCGGCCACCGCATCGGCCGGCTGACACCACGGAGCGTGCCACGGGGAAATCGCCCAATCCCTCAGAGAATGCGCGGGTTCGCCCGACGTTCCTGTTCACCCGCAGACAGCACCCCGAGCCACCGCACCACCACCGGACGCAACAGGCTGTGCGACACCATGGACTGATTCGGCGGGGACGCCGGGTCAGTGACCGTCCGGATCGGACTCCCACTGATCGAGGCGCAGACCCGGGTCGGCACGGAACTCGAGGCGATCGGCCGGCTCGATTCCCATGCTCCGAGCCAGCGCGGCGGCACGGCCGGCGAGCGCCGCGGCGGCGTCCGGATGGACGCGCACCACCAGCCGCCCGCCGCGCCGCTCCCAGCGGCGGTGGATCCCTTCCCGCACCACCTCCAGCCCGAGGGTCTCGAACGAACGCACGGTGCCGCTCCCCGCGCACGTGGGGCAGGCGCGACCGAGCAGGCGCTCGAGGCTCGGCCGGGTCCGCTGCCGGGTGATCTCCACGAGGCCGAACTCGCTGATCTGCAGCACGCGGCTGCGCGCCCGGTCCTTGCGGAGCTCCTGCTCGAGCGCCTGGAGGACCTGGTCGCGATGCGCCGGGT
>DATKFL010000258.1:0-10547 GCA_035511355.1 Dongiaceae bacterium | reverse complement strand
GAAGCTAATCTCGGGATACTTTTCGAGCAGCTTGGCGACAAGGAAAGTCCCGAAACTGTGGGCTATCATCGACGGCCTGCTACTAGATGCTTGTCCCTTCACGCGCTCATACTCGCTTAGGAGCCACGCGACCTTCCGATCCCGATGTTTCGGTGAAGCGAACTCGAAGGTGGAGAACCAGCCGTAGTCGAGCGCGTAGGGGATGAAATCATTCAGCGCGAGCGTGGGGGCGAGGTCTTTCTGCCAGATTCCGCGTGTGCGTATACCGTGCAGTGACATCACGACGCGCTTCACAACCCCGCCCCCAAGATCCCGCGCGATGGAGCGATACACCATGACTCCAGTCTCGACCGAGGCGGAAGTATAACTCTCGGTCCGCGGCTTGATCCAACCCCATTCAGTTAGCGCGCAGGCGGGGTCGCGGCTGGCGCGGCGTCGAGTTCGACTCTCTCGCCGACGTGGGTCGCCAGTCGCAGGCTCTCCCACGCATCGCGCGGACCGTAGACTTTCCGCTCGAGCAGTTCCAGCACCGGCAGGTTAGCGCGCACCCAGGGGGGCGCGACGCCGGCCTCGATCGCCGCGCGATAGGTCCCGGCGCGTGGTGGCAGGCCGCGCAGCGGCAGCAAAGCCGCCAGCTCGCGCGCACGATCGAGAAGCGCCATCCGGTGTCCCGGCCGATCGTCGCCGCGCGCCTCGCCGCGGCTGCGCGCCAGGACGACGTCAGTCAGCCCGAAGCCGTGCACCGACCACTGGTCGAAATGCCGGTAGTGGAACCAGCAGAGGTACTCGGCGTTCACCAGTTGCGGCGGGTCGGCGCCGCCGACGCTCCGCCAGGCTTCGTACTGCCCGCGCAACTCGATCGCCGCCCCCGTACCCCAGGGTGACAGGCGCGGCAGCTCGGGGTGCTGGCGGTGATGCTCGGCGTCGGCGATGCCGTCCACGATTTGCGGCTCGACCGCGGGCGAGTCGTCCCCGGCGAGCAATCGCCCGAGCGGATTCCGCCTGGCCTGCCGGGGCGTTCCGCTCGCAGACAGAAAGGCGATCGACAGGCTCAGAAGAATCCCGATGCCTGCCTTCGGGATCCGGCGCCGTGCCGACCACCAGCCTTCGGGGAGCCCGCCGACCGCCAAGGCGCCGAGGCAGACCGGAAACACCAGGTACCGGAAATGCCGCGCGTCGCCGCCGATGAGCACGACGTAGGCCAGCATGACGCAGGCGATGGCGGCCGTAGCGGTGCGCGCGTGCGTCGTGGCGCGCAACTCCCAGCGTACGACCCAAGCCGACCCTAGCATGATGAGCCCGAGCAGGGCGAACGCGTAGAAGTAGTAGGGCGCGAAGGCGTCGTGCAGGTAGAGGAGCCCCTGCATCGGATCGCTCCGGACCTTGAGGTAGAAGGTCGTCGGGAAAAGGTCGGCGTAGTACAGCGCGCGGAAGAGCAGCCATCCGCCGTTCGCCACCACGCCGCTCGACAGGAGGAGCCACGGCGGCCGGCGATCGCGCCAGGTCAGCCAGCCCGCGGTCAGAAACCACACCAGCCCGAGCTCCGGGCGAACCAGCGGCGACAACCCGACGGCGACCTGCGCGATCGCGCCCGTCGGTCCGATCAGGCAGAGCGCGCAGGCGACCGCGGCGAGCGCCACCAGGGGAGACTCGGTGCCGCTGGTGAAGTAGGAGAGCAGGCCATAGTTGAGCGCCAGCAGAGAGAGCGGCAGGTTCACTCTCGGTATCCGGCCGGCGGCCGTCCCGGGCGACGAGTCATCCCCCCGGCCCGGGACACCGGCGAGAAGCCGCCGATGCACCAGCACGCATCCGCACCAGAACGCCGCGAACGCCGCGAGACCGGTGCCGCGCACGATGGTCCAGTAGCCGAACCCGAGCCGCCGCAGCGCCGCCAGCAGCAGGATCCAGAGCGGGCTGGTGTACCCCTCCGCGTACTCGCCCGGGTTGTAGACCAGGCCGCGGCCGAGGAAGAGCCAGTTGTCGACGTACTTGAAATAGATGTAGGCGTCGTCGAGGAGCCAGGCGTAGAGGAGGGTCAGCGTGAGTCCGGCGACCAGGCAGAAGACCTCGTCGACCGTCGGGCGGGGCCACCGGGAGGATGCCGGCGCCGCCATGTCCGTCAGGGCGCGCCGCGCTGCGGCATCAAGGTCTTGAGCCGATCGAGCGGCAGCGCGTAGGCGGTGTTGCCGTCGCGCCCGACCGTCGTCTTGGCCATCGTGAGGGCGTTGAGGATCGCCTCTTCGGTCGCCTCGGCGCAGGCCCTGAAGATCGGGTCGAGATGGTTGTCGGGGACGATGGTCAGGGTGTAGGTCGGCGCCTTCGGGTAGTGCGGCACGCGGTTCCCGGTCGAGAAGGCGATCACCAGATCGCCGCTGCCGTGGTTCACGAAGGTGCCGGTGCGCGCCAGGCCGACGCCGGCGCGCGCCGCGAGACGCTGCAGCTTCAGATGGTCGAGCGGCGCGTCGGTGGCGACCACGATGATGATGGAACCGTCAGTCGACTCCTTCGGCATCAGGTCGGTGATCGAGCGCCCGACCGGCACCCCGGCGACCATCAGGTCGGCGCGCCGCCCCATGTTGGCGTTCACCAGCACGCCGATCGTGTACCCGCCGTCGCCGGCGGCGAGTCGGCGCGACGCGGTGCCGATCCCTCCCTTGAACTGGTAGGAGATCATCCCGGTGCCGGCGCCGACCGCCCCCTCCCCGACCGGCCCCGCCGAGGCCGACTCGATGGCACGCACCGTGTCGTCGATCGACACGTGCAGGCCGCGCGCGTCGTTGAGGGTCGAGTCGTCGCACTCGGCGACGGTCGGCGCCACCACGTCGTCGCCGATGCCGATGTCGGGGTAACGCTTCAGCATGTAGGCGACCACGCCGTCCATCACCCGGCCGACGTTCATGGTGTTGGTCAGGAGGATCGGCACTTCGAGCGCGCCCTGGGTGTTGATCCAGATGCTGCCGGTCATCTCGCCGGTGCCGTTGAGAACCCAGGTGGCGGCGGGCACCTTCTCGCGCCAGAGGTCGCCGCCGTGCGGCAGGATGGCGGTCACCCCGGTGCGCGCCGGTCCCTTGCCCGGCACCAGTTTGCCGTCGCCGCGCGCGATCGTGACCTGCCCGACCTTGACGCCGGCGACGTCGGTGATCGCGTTGAGCGGGCCGGTAGGGATCGTGCCGATGACGATGCCGAGGTCCCGGAGGCGCTGCCGCGGCGGTTCGGCCGGCGTCGCGCCGAGCGTCGCGAGCGCGAGGAGCCCCGCGAGCGGCGCCAGCGCCCGCCGGTTCATCCGCGCCCGCGCGCCGCCCGCCAGGCGTCCACCGCCTGGCGCAGCCGGCGGGCCGCCTTCTCCACGCCTTCGAGGGTGAAGCCGGGCGGGTAGACCTCGGGGCCGACGCCGATCGCCACCGCCCCCGCGTCGAAATAGTCGGCGAGGTTCTCTGACGTCGGCCCGCTGGTCGGCAGGAGCGGGATGTGACCGAGCGGCCCGCGCACGAAGCGCAGGAAAGCCGGTCCGCCGAGAGGTCCCGAGGGGAAGACCTTCACCACCGGCGCCCCGGCGCGATGCGCCGCCAGGATCTCGGTCGGCGTCGCGGCGCCCGGGATGTAGAGGATGCCGGCGCTGCGCGCCGCGGCCAGGGCTCCGGCGTCGAAGACCGGCGAGAGCGCGAACCGCCCGCCCGCCTTCGCGACGGCGCGCACATCCTCGGCGGTCAGGACGGTGCCGCCGCCGGCGATCGCCCCCGGCTCGCGCGCCAGGGCGGCGATCGCCTCGATCGCGCCGGGCGTCGTCAGGGTGATTTCCAGGACCTTGAGACCGCCGCGCATTCCGGCGCGCGCCGCTTCGACGATCGGCTGCACCGACCCGAATCGAAGGCACAGGACGACGCCGTCCTGCTGGATCTGCTCGAGGGTTCCGGCGGGCAAGGCTGGGAGCCTGACCGGCTAGTCGGTGACGCGGCGGATGCCGGTCACGAAATGCGAGGTGTCTCCGAAGCAGGTGGTCGGCAGACCGCGGTGCTCCTCGTAGTGCACCGACACCCGCTCGCCCATCTGGGTGTTGATCTGCGCCGCCACGTCCTCGCGGGTGACGGTGAAGGCGAACACCTCCGGCATCGCGCCGGGGAGGTTGGCCATCGCCAGCTCGCCCTCCCAGGTCTTGCAGATCCAGCCCTTCTTCGAGAACTTCTGCACGTACCCGGCGCGCTCCCCCTCGGAGTAGGCGAACGACCAGGCGGCCCAGGTGTATAGGGCGATGACGACCATGCCGCCGACGATCCCGAGCAGGAGCCCGCGACGCACCGTGCGCATGAAGGATCCGGGGGCGCCCATGGCCCGGGATCAGAACACAACTGCCGGACGGGCGCAACGGCGGGCGGGTCCTGTGCGATCATCGCCGCCCGAGGGAGGGCGTGATGATCGACCACATCGTGCTGAGCGTGCGGGATCTCGTGGCGAGCCGGCGGTTCTACGCCGCCGCCCTGGGGCCACTGGGGTACACCATCGTCAAAGAGGGCAAGGGGCTCGTCGGGTTCGGCGCCGGCTCGAAGGCCGACCTCTGGATCTGGGAGCGCGAACCCCGGACCCGCGACGCGCACGTCGCCTTCCGCTGCGCGACCCGCGGCATGGTCGACGCCTTCCACGCGGCGGCGCTCGCGGGCGGCGGGCGCGACCACGGCGCGCCCGGGCTGCGGCCGGTCTACCACGCCGACTACTACGGCGCCTTCCTCCTCGACCCCGACGGCAACAACATCGAGGCGGTCTGTCAGGAGCCGGCCGGCAGGGCGTCGAAGTGACCGCGGAGGTCGCCGGGTTCGGGTCGATGGCGTTCGCGGCCCTGATGCTGGTCGGCGCTTTCGCCGCCGCGGCGGGCCCGACCGCGCCGGCCGGCAAGCCGGCGACGGGAAAGCCGGCGCCCGGCAGGCCCGCGCCCGACCAGCCGGCCGCGCCGGTCTTCCCGTACGCGGTGCGCGAGACGACGCTCGAGAACGGCTTCCGCGTCATGGTCGTGCCGTACGACAGCCCCGGTCTCGTCGCCTGGTGGACGGTCGTGCGGGTCGGTTCGCGCGACGAGATCGAGCCGGGCCGCTCCGGCTTCGCGCACTTCTTCGAGCACATCATGTTCCGCGGCACCGACGCCTATCCGCGCGAGCGCTACAACGACGTCCTCAAGGGGCTCGGCGCGGAGCACAACGCCTTCACCAGCGACGACCTGACCGCGTATCACATCCTCGCGCCGTCGTCGGCGATCGAAACCCTGATGGCGATCGAGTCGGACCGGTTCAGGAACCTCAAGTACCCCGTCGAGGAGTTCAAGAAGGAGGCCGGCGCGGTGCTCGGGGAGTACAACAAGAACGCCGCCAACCCCTTGCGTGCCATGCAGGAGAAGCTGCGCGAGGCGGCCTTCACGAAGCACACCTACCGGCACACGACGATGGGCTTCCTCGCCGACATCAAGGCGATGCCGGATCAGTACGACTACTCGCTGCAGTTCTTCGATCGGTTCTACCGGCCGGAGCACTGCATCCTCCTCCTGGTCGGCGACGCCGACCCCGACCGGGTCTTCGCGCTGGCGAAGCAGCACTACGGCGACTGGAAACGCGGCGCGTACGTCACGAAGGTGCCGGCCGAGCCGCCGCAGAAGGAGGCGAAACGGGTCGAGGTCGGCTGGCCGACGGCGACCCAGACCTTCGTACAGGGGGCGTATCACGCGCCGGAGTTCTCGGCGACCGCGCCCGATCTGCCGGCGCTCGATCTCGCCGCGCAGCTGCTGTTCTCGGAGTCGGCGCCGCTCTACCAGAAGCTGGTCGTCGACGAGCAGGTCGCCGACGTCTTGTTCGGCGGCGTCGAGGATCACCGCGATCCGTACCTGTTCACCTGGCTGGCGCGGCTCAAGAAGGACGCCGACGCGGCGCGCGTCGAGAGGGAGATCACCGCCGCCCTCGAGGGGCTGACGAAGGATCTCGTTCCCGCGGCGCGGCTCGCGCCGATCCGGCAGCATCTCCGGAACGCCTTCGCGCAGCGCCTCGACACCCCGTCGAGCACCGCCGACACGCTGGCGCGCTTTCTGTCGCTCACCGGCGACCCGGGCTCAATCAACCGGGTCTACGCGCAGTACGAGACGATCACCCCCGCCCAGATCCGCGACGTGGCGCGGCGCACCTTCACGGCCTCGTCGCGCACGCTGGTGACGCTCCGGCAGGCGGCAGGGAAGGGAACTCCTTGAGACGCCGTGGCATCGCGGCGCTCGCCGCCATTCTGGTCGCGACCACGGCCGCGACGCCGCAGGAGGGACGCAAGGTGACCACACGAAAGCCGATCGCCCCGGCCGCCCAGGAGGGGCCGGTCGTGCTCCTGCCGGTGCCGGGGTCGCCGCTCGTCACCCTCCGGTTCCAGTTCCGCACCGGGTCGATCGACGACCCGGACGAGTTGGACGGGCTCACGGCGGCGACCGCGCTGGCGGTCGCCGACGGCGGCACGACCGGGCTGACGCGGCGCCAGGTGGTCGAGCGTCTCTATCCGATGGCGGCGTCGATCGGCGTCCTGACCGACCACGAGGTGACCACCTTCATCGGCCAGGTGCCGCGCGACCAGGCGATGGAGTTCTACCGCCTCTTCTCCACGCTCCTGCGCGCGCCGCGCTTCGACGCGGCCGACTTCGTCCGCGGTCGCGATCAGCTGATCGCGTCGATCGAATCGGACCTGCGCGGCCACGACGACGAGGAGCTGGGGAAGGAGGCGCTCAACGCGGCGATCTTCTTCGGGCATCCGTACGGCCATCCGGTGGCGGGGTCGGTGCAGGGGCTGCGCGCGACCACGATCGAGGCGGTGCGCCTCCAGTGGGAGCGGCAGTTTCAGCGCGTCGGCCTGGTCGTCGGTCTCGCCGGCGGCTACTCCGAGGCGCTCCGGGCGGCGGTGGTCGAGGACTTCGGCGGGCGGCCGCCGGCGCCTCCGCCGCGCTCCCTGCCGGCGCCCCCGGTCATCCACGGGCTGGAGGTGCTCCTGGTCGAGAAGCCGATCCCGACCGCCGCGATCTCGATCGGCGCGCCCTTGAAAGTGACGCGCGCCGACCGCGACTACTACGCGCTGATGGTCGCGAACTCCTTCCTCGGCGAGCACCGCACCTTCAACGGGCGCCTCATGAACGTGATGCGCGCCGCGCGCGGGCTCAACTACGGCGACTACTCCTACATCGAGTCGTTCGTCCAGGACGGGGGCAGCACCTTTCCGCTCGCGAACATCCCGCGCCGGCAGCAGACCTTCAGCATCTGGATCCGCCCGGTCGCCCGCGAGAACACCGTCTTCGCGCTCCGCCAGGCGCTCCGGGAGCTGCGACGGCTGGTCGACACCGGCCTGACCCGCGCCGAGTTCGAATCGACCCGCGGGTTCCTCCTGAACTACTCGCGTCTGTTCACCCAGAGCCAGAGCCGGCGGCTCGGCTACCTGATGGACTCGCGCTTCTACGGCATGACCCCGTTCGTCGACCGCATCCAGGAAGAGCTGCCGTCGCTCACGGTCGAGCAGGTCAACGCGGCCGTGCGCCGGAACCTCGACCCGGAGAACCTGAAGGTGGTGATCGTCGCCGACGGGGCGCGCGGCCTCGTCCAGGAGCTGACCTCGGGCGCGCCGACGCCGATCGTCTACCAGACCCCGACCGACGACCCGGCGCTGCTGGCGGAGGACAAGGAGATCGAGCGGTTTCCGCTCGGGATCAATGCCGAAGCGCTGCGCATCTATCCCGCGAGCACGATGTTCGAAGAGTGACGGCGCGACGCCGGCGGGCGTCGCTCAGGCGGGATCGAACGAGCCACGCTTCAGGAACGCCAGCATCTGCCGCTGCGCCTCCCGGTTGTACATGATGAACGAGTGCATCGAGTCGACCGCCACGCGGGCGGTGGCGCCGTCGAGCCGGGTCTCGTCCATCCGCACGGTGAGGTCGCGCTTCCCGGCGATCACCCCGATGGCCACCCCGTCCGGGGTCGGGATGGAGGTCGCCACGCCGCCCGCGACGGTCAGGTCGTTGAGCGACGGCACCAGGCGGCCCAGGAGCGGCAGCACCCAGTCGGCGGTGTGCGACCCCTGGTTCGGAGGCGCCAGCTGCACGATTCGTCCGAGACGCGGCGGCGGGCGGTTCGCCGCCAGCCAGCGCGCGATGATCGATCCGAGGGAGTGCCCCACCAGGTGCACCCGCTCCGGCGGCTCCGGGAGCGCGGCGAGCGCCGCCTCGATCTTCGCCGCGACCCGCGCTCCGAGCACCGGAAGCCGCGCCGACCACGACGCATAGCCGACCGAGATCACCGTGTAGCCGGCCGGACGGAGCACCCGCGCGAGGGGACGCATCGAGTGACGCGACCGGCCGAGGCCGTGCAGCAGGACGACCGCCTCCATTCAGGCGTGGATGGCGCGGTCCCCGGCGGGGATCAGCCGGCCGGCGCCGGCGTCGCGGGCGCGATCGAAGACCAGCGACGCCGCGGCGAGATCCTCGATCCCCAGCCCGAGCGACTTGAACAGGGTGATGGCGCGCGCGTCGGGGCGGCCGGGATGTTTCCCGGAGACGATCGCCGCCAGCTCGACCGCCCGCGCGATCGGTCCCGGCATGCCGGGGGCGGTTTCGGCGAGCAGCAGATCGCCCGCCTCGAGCCGCGCCTGCTCGATCGAGTCGCAGACGATGAGACCGGCGCGCGCCACCGCGTCGCCGTCCAGCTCGCGGCGGTCGGGGCGGTTGCTGCCGACCGCGTTGACGTGCGCGCCCTGCGCGAGCCAGGCGCCCGCGAGCACCGGCGTGGCGGCACTGGTGGCGGTCACGACGATGTCGGCGCCGCGCACCGCCGCCTCGGCGGAGGCCGCCGCGCGCACCGCGACGCCGATCTTCGCCACCGCGCCGCAGAAATCGATCAGCCGGCCGCGATCGCGCGCGAAGACGTGCACCTCCTCGAGGCGGCGCACGGCGGCGATCGCCCGCACCTGCGTTTCCGCCTGCCACCCGGCGCCGAGCACCCCCAGCACCCTGGCGTCGGGGCGGGCGAGATGCCGCGTCGCGACCCCCGTGGCCGCGCCGGTGCGCACCTGCCCGAGGCGGTCGGCCTCGATGATGGCGAGGAGCTCGGACGAGACCGCATCGAACAACAGGACGACGAAGCGGTTGCCCCCCTTCGTCGTCACGTAGACCTTGGCGGCGAGGCGTCCGAGCGGCTCGGAGGCGGCCGGCAGCGCATGCAGCATCGCGCCAGCGATCGTGGCGCGCGAGCGCGGCCGGTTGGCGGCGCGGCCCGTCGCCCAGTGCTTGAACGCCGCCTCGACCGCTTCGATGCAGGCTTCCATCGTCAGGAGGCGGCCGACGTCGGCTTCGCTGAGGTAGAGCGGCATCGCCGCGCATGGTAGCGCAGCGGAGCGGCGGGCGGCTACGGGCGATGGAAGGCGGCGCCGGGACGACGCGCTAGTTGCGGTTCTTGCTCCAGCGGTCGTGGGTGATCGAGTGCTTGTGGACCTTGTAGTTCATCACCCGGCTGCTGACCCCGAGGAGCTTGGCCGCTTCCTTCTGCACCCAGTTGCAACGCTTGAGCGCCTCGAGGAGGGCGGTCTTCTCGAGCTGCTCGAGGTTGAGCAGGTCGAGCGCGAGATGCGGCGTCATGTTGATGCTGTGCTCGCGGTCCATCAGGGTCAGGTCCTGGGGCCGGATGACGTCCCCCTCGCACATCAGGACGGCGCGCTCGACGGTGTTCTCGAGCTCGCGCACGTTGCCGGGCCAGCGGTACTCCTGGAGCGCCTTGACCGCCTCGACGTTGAACCCGGTCACCTTGCGCCGCAGCTCCTGCGCGAAGTGCTTCAGGAAGTGCTCGGCCAGCGCCAGGATGTCCTCGCGCCGATCGCGCAACGGCGGGATCTGGAGGTTGACGACGTTCAGCCGGTAGTAGAGGTCCTCGCGGAAGCGGCCTTCCTTGATGGCGGTCTCGAGGTTGACGTTGGTCGCGGCGATGATCCGCACGTCCACCTTGATGGTGCGGCTGCCGCCGAGGCGCTCGAACTCCTGGTTCTGGATGGCGCGCAGCACCTTGGCCTGGGTCGACGGGCTCATGTTGCCGACCTCGTCGAGGAACAGGGTGCCGTCGTTCGCCAGCTCGAAGCGGCCGGTGCGCATCTGGTCGGCGCCGGTGTAGGCCCCCTTCTCGTGCCCGAACAGCTCGCTCTCGAGCAGGTTGTCGGGGAGGGAGGCGCAGTTCATCCGGACGAACGGGTTGTCGCGGCGCGGCGAGTTGCGGTGGATCGACTCGGCGACGCGCTCCTTGCCGGTGCCGGTCTCGCCCTGGATCAGGACGGTCGCGTTCGAGGGGGCGACCTTGTCGATGATCCGGAAGACCTCGCGCATGCTCGGCGACGGTCCCATCAGGCCCTGCAGGTGGGCCGGGTCCGACTGCCGCTCGGTCATCGAGGAGAGGCGCGTCAGGAGCCGCTGGTGCTCCATGGCGCGCTGGATCTTCATCTCGATCGCTTCGAGTGACAGCCCGCGCTGGACGAAGTCGAAGGCGCCGGAGCGCATCGCGTCGACCGCGGCC
>DATKFL010000257.1:0-7006 GCA_035511355.1 Dongiaceae bacterium | reverse complement strand
GGCCTCCGCCGCGCGCCGGGCCGCCGCCTCGGCGCGGGTCGCGGCGGCGATGTCGCTCTCGAGAAGGACCGCCTCGCGCTCGAGAAGCGCCATCGTCAGGTCGAGCTCGTCCAGGGCGTCGACCAGGTCGCCGGCCTCCCGATCGGTTTCGAGAAGCCTGGCCCGCAGCTCCTCGATCTGCCGGCCGATCGCGCGCAGGCGCTCCGCATCCTCCCTCCCGGCCTGGGTCGTCGCTTCGCCGGAGTTCTCGGGCGCCGGGGCGGGAGGCGGATCGTCCGCCGCGACGGCGGGTGGCGCGGAGGCGGCGAGCGGGAGAACGGCGAGGCACGCCGCGGCCGGGAACCGCGGCCGGATCAGGGGGACGTCCCCGGAGCGAGAAGATTCCTCCCGTCGAGCCCGGCGGCGGGCGTGAGCCCGAGCAGCGCCAGGACGGTGGGATGGATGTCGCCGATGAACGGCCGGTTCGCGTCGAGCCGGACGTTGGCGAACAGCATGCCGGGCACGACCTCGGGGTCGTTCGAGCAGTGATCGCCGCTCCAGGCCTTGAGATTGGTCTCGAAGATGTTCGGCGGCACTTCGCCGAGCGTGGACTGCCACCCGACGCGGTAGTGATCGGCGTTGGCGGCGCGCAGATCGGGAATCAGGCGCGGGTCGAACTTCGAGTAGATCTCCTCGCGGGTGTAGACCCGGCGCACCGGCTTCTCGCCGGTCTCCGGATCGACGAGCGCCTCGAGACCGCGCGCGATCCCCTCGCGGACCTCGTCGTACTCGCGCCCCGGCGCGACGCTTCCCTTCGGCTCGCGCCCGAGCAGGTTGATGTAGATGTTGCCGAGACCCATCGCGTACGCCTTGGTGCGCGACCAGTCGACGTACTTGAAGAACTCGCCGAGCTGCCCCTTGTCGAAGAGATCCTCGAGCGTCTTGCCGGTCACCGCCGGTTCGCGCAGCGTCATGTAGCCGTTCTTGACCAGCCAGGTGTTGTAGTTCACCCCGCGCCGGAACGACGCGAACCCGTGGTCGGAGCAGACGATGAGCGCCGTGCGCGGACCGATCGCCGCCATCGCCTCGCCGACCAGCGCGTCCATGCGCTCGTACGACTTCGGGATCTCCTCCGCCCAGCGCGCCGCGAGCGCCGCGTCGTAGAGCGGATGACCCGGATCGTGCAGCCGCCAGAGCAGGTGCCCCACGCGATCGGTGAAGTCGAACACCTGGACGTAGAGCCGATCCTTCCCGGAGGCGAGGGCGCCGAGCATGATCTTCCGCTGCACCGCCACCGTCGCCTCGAGATCCTCGATGAAGTGCTGCTCGTCGGTCAGCCCCGACGGCAGCGACCAGGTGTCGATCGGCCAGCCGAGCGTCTTGAAGATGCCGACCTCACGCAGCAGGTCGCGCGCCAGGGATCGCGGCGAGGTGAACGGAACCGGCTGGCAGGTCGGGTGGAAATTGAGCGGGCTCATGTAGAGCCGGATCTCGGGGTCGAGCGCCAGGAGCTTGAACCGGACCACCCCCCGGAGCCCGTTCAACCTGTCGACCAGCGGGTTGACCGGGACCGGCACTTCGAAGAAACCGCTCCAGCCGCCCGGGCGAAGGGTTTCGCTCCGTCCCCCCAGGGTGATCGACAGCGCGTCGTCCGAGGCGTCGATTCGGAACGGCACGTCGAGCCGGCGCGGCACCCCCTGCGCCTTGAGCGCCGCCTCGGCGGCGTCGCGCTTCGCCTTGCGCTCGTCGGCGCCGGTCGCGCCCGCGGCCGCCTCGTCGACGACGTAGTCCCAGAACGGCTTGTTGAACGGTCCGATGATCGACGCGTCGATCGCCCCGCGCCGGGCGTTGAGCTTGATGATCTCGATGCTGAACTGGTTCTCGGGGAGGACGAGCGACGCGTCGGAGGTGTAGAACGACGGCGAACCGACCCGCCCGCGCATGTCGGGGACGCCGAGGCCGGAGAGCATCGCGAGGTGGTCGTGGCTCTCCGCCGGGAAGGTGTCGGGGACGTGGATGACCCGGCTCGGCACGCCGGCTTCGGCCGCCGCGGTCCAGAACGGCATTCCCTTGCGGGCGTTGATCGCGTTCGGGAGTTCGTGCGGCAGCCATGTCGCGGCGGCCAGGGCGGCGGCGCCGCCCGCGACCACCGCGAGGCCGAAAGCCCCCGCCGCGAGCGCCAGCCCGCGGGCGCGCAAGGCGAAGGCGAGCAGCGCGCCGACGACCAGCCCCGCGACCGCCGCGCCGCCCCCGAGGACCATCGGGTTGCGCGCGCCGAACAGGAGCGGCTGCTTCCCTTCCCTGATCATCGCGAACTCGGGGTAGTAGGTCCCCTCGGTGCGCCGCAGGAAATCGAAGATCTCGGTCCGCCCCGGATTGAGACCGGTGGCGAACGCCGCCCAGGAGACCGGCGTCTGCGGCGGGTTGGTGCTCCGCAGCGGCGCGTACATGCCGCTCTCGCGGAGCGCCTTGAGGTGCGGCAGTCTGCCGGCCGCCATGTATTCCTCGACGAGTCGCGCGTCGGCGCCGTCGAATCCGAGGACGACGACGCGGTCGTACGCCCCGCCGGCGGCGGGCGGCGCGTCGGCCGCGCGCGCGCGCGCCGGCACGGCACCGGCGACCAGGAGGATCGCGGCGAACCGGAGGAGCGTCATCGGGGCGCGGGGTGGCATGCGGGGGCGAAGTATAGGCCAGCGCCCGCGGAGCGGCAACGCGTGCCGAGCGGCTATCAGCGTGCCCGCGCGGGGGGTCGATGCGTCGTCCAGTCCTTCTCGGCGTTCTGCTCGCCGCCCTCGGGGCGTCGGGGTGCGGCGTGCGTCCGGCCGATCCGGGCGGGCTCGTGATCGCGGTCGACGCCGGGCCCTCGAACCTCGATCCGCGTCTCGGCTCGGACGAGGGCAGCCGGCGCTTCCAGGACCTGGTGTTCAACTCGCTCTACCGGACCGGTGACGACGCGCGTCCGGTGCCCGACCTGGCACGCGGACTGACGCACCCCGACCCGCGGACGCTCGTCGTGACGATCGCCGAGGGGGTGCGCTTCCACGATGGCGCGATCCTGACCTCCACCGACGTGGCGGCGACCTACCGGTCGGTGCTGGAGGGCAGCATCCCTTCGTACCGGCGCGCCGATCTCGCCGCGATCGACCGGATCGACACGCCGGATACGCGCACCGTCGTGTTCCACCTGCGCCGGCCGTTCGCGCCGCTGGTGTCGAATCTCACCCTCCCGATCCTGCGCGCCGGCGCCGGCGCGGAAGCCGCGCGGCGGCCGGTCGGCACCGGGCCGTTCCGGCTGGCGCGCTACCGCCGCGACGAGGATCTCCTGCTCACCCGGTTCGATGACTATTTCGACGGCAGGAGTCCGCTCACGAGCCTGCGCCTGCGGGTCATCCCCTCGGAAACCGCGCGTCTCCTGGAACTTCTGACCGGCGGGGTGGACCTCGTGATCAACGACCTCTCGTCGGACGGCGTGGCGCGGGCGCGCCGCGAGGCGTCGGTGCGGATCATGACGCGACCGGGGAGAAACGCGGTCTACATGGCGTTCAACCTGCGCGACCCGCTCCTCGCCGACGCGCGGGTGCGCCGTGCGGTCGCCCTGGCGCTCGACCGCGAGGCGATCCGCGCGCATCTCCTGCGCGGGGCGGCGACGCTCGCGTCCGGTCTCCTGCCGCCGGGGCACTGGGCCTACAATCCCGCCGTGCCGGTTCTAACGCGCGACCTCGACGAAGCGCGGCGCCTGCTCGACGCCGCCGGGCATCCCGATCCGGACGGCCCCGGGCCCGCGCTCCGCCTGCGTCTCGAGTACAAGGCCCCGGCGAGCGAGCAGGCGCGCCAGCAGGCGGCGGCGATCCAGGCCCAGCTCCTCGAGGCCGGGATCGGTCTCGACGTGCGCACCTACGAATGGGCCACCTTCTACGAGGACCTGCGCGCCGGACGATTCCAGATCGTGGTCTCGAACTGGACCGATCTCTCCGACCCCGACGTCTACCGGCTGCGCTTCCACTCGGCGGAGGTTCCCCCCGCCGGGCTCAATCGCGGCGGCTACACGAGCGCCGAGGCCGACCGCCTGATCGAGATCGGCGCGACCGCGGACGACGAAGCGACGCGTCGGGATGCCTACCATCGCCTGCAGGCGCTCCTGGCGCGCGACCTGCCGTACGTCGTCCTCTGGCACCGCGACGCGATCGCCGCGCTCGGGCCGCGGGTGGAGGGATTCACCCTCACCTCGGGGGCCGATTTCCGGCCGCTCGCGGCGGCACGGGTGCGCCAGCCGGCGACGACGGGAGGCCCCGCGAGCGCGACCGGCGCCGCGGCGGAAGGGTCAGGCGAGCCGGCGACCGAGGGCCGCCTCGATGGCGGCGCTCGACACCGCGCCGGAGCGCAGGAGCCGGGGCGGATCGACCGTGAGGTCGACGAGGGTGGACGACTGCCCGCCGCGGGTGCGGCCGCCGTCGAGAACCAGGGCCACGTCGTCGCCGAGCGCGGCGAGCGCTTCGTCGGCGGAAGCGGGGGGCGGCTCGGCGGTGCGGTTGGCGCTGGTGGCGACGATCGGGCCGCCGAATGCGAGCGCCAGGGCGCGGGCGACGGGATGCGAGGAGACCCGGATGCCGACGGTGCCGCCGCCCCCGAGGAGGCGCGACGGCAGATCGTCCGCGGCGCGCAGGACGAGGGTCAGCGGACCGGGCCAGAAGGCCTCGGCGAGACGCGCGGCGCCGTCGGGACGGTCGCGGGTCACGCTCGCGACCGCGCCGGCATCGCCGGCGACCAGCGGCAGCGCCATCTTTTCGGGTCGCCCCTTGGCCGCAAAGATCCGATCGACCGCGGCCGGATCGCGCGGATCGCAGGCCAGCCCGTAGAAGGTCTCGGTCGGATAGGCGACGAGGCGTCCGCGTCGCAGGAGCGCCGCCGCCTCCTCGACGACCTCGGGCTCGGGATGGAGCGGGTCGATCGACAGGAGCCTGGCCGGCATGGGCGTCTCCGTGAAGGGGGAAGGAACCGCCCCACTATAGCGCAGCGACGCCGGCGCGCCGCGGATTCCGGCGCCGGAGCGGCACTCTCCGCGGCGGGGGCGGTCCGTTGAGCCCCCGCGGCCGGCGCGGCGGCGGCGTCCCACGCGGGGTGCGCCCGCCCCGCGGTGCCGGCGGGAGCGCGCGACCGATCACCAGCGCCGAGAATCCGGCGGTGCGCGAGGCGGCCCGGCTCGAGCGCGATCGCGACGCGCGCGCGGCGGCCGGACTCTTCCTCGCGTGGGGTCTGCATCTCGCCGAGGAGGCGCTCGAGACCCGCGCGGCGATCGTGCGCGCCTTCGTCGACCCGGCGCTGGCCTCCCGGCCTCATGGAGCAGCGATCCTCGCGCGGCTCGCGGCGCTCGGGGTCGAGCGGCTCGAGGTCCGGCCGGCGCTTCTCGACGGCATCGCGGCGGGTGCCGGCGATCAGGGACTTCTCCTCCTGATCCGGCGCCCGACCCCGGGACTCGACGCCCTGTTCGCGGTGCGCCTCGCGCTCGCGGTCGGGGCGCACGGCGTGCAGGACCCCGGGAACGTCGGCACCCTGGCGCGCAGCGCGCGCGCCTTCGGTTCCGCCGCGCTCCTGGCCTTCGAGGAGACCGCCGATCCGTTCGGGAGCCGGGCCGTGCGCGCCGGAATGGGGGCGCACTTCCGCCTGCCGATCGCGACGGTCGGCTGGAAGGCGGGGCTGGACGCCGCGCGCGCCGGCGGGATGCGCATCGTCGCGGCCGACCTCGCGGGTCAGCCGATCGCCGAGGCGGATCTCGGGGGGCCGCTGCTGCTGGTCGTCGGCGGCGAAGGCAGCGGCCTGCCGGCGGCTCTGCGCGAGCGGGCCGACCTGCGGGTCCGGATTCCGATGGCTTCCGGTTCGGAATCGCTCAACGTTCAGACGGCGGCGGCGGTGCTGTTGTACGAGATCGCGCGCCGCCGCGGCTTCGCGGGACTCGACGCGAGGGCGTAACGGAATTCCGGGCGCTACTCGCGCGTGCGGCCGCGCTGTCCCGGAGGGAGGCTCTCGGCGGTGGAGGCGCGCCGCGCGATCGGCAGGGTGAAGACGAAGGTCGCCCCTTCGCCCGCGACGCTGGCCACCCGGATCGAACCGCCGTGCAGCCTCAGGATGTCGCGCACGATGGCGAGGCCGATTCCGGTCCCCTCGTAGCGCCGCCGCGGTCCCGCCTCGACCTGGTAGAAGCGTTCGAAGATCTTCTCCTGCTCTTCGGGCGGAATGCCGATGCCGGTGTCGCTCACCTCGACCTCGACGAAGCCGCCGGCGATCGGCCGCGCCGACAGGGTGATCCGTCCGCCGTCGCGGTTGAACTTCACCGCGTTGGTCAGGAGGTTGGTGAACACCTGGCCGAGCTTCACCCGGTCGCCGCGCACCTGGAGGTCGTCGCCCTCGTACTGGGTCGTGATCGTGATGTTGCGCCGCCGCGCCCGCTCGCCGATGAGATCGACGGCCTCGTCGACCAGCTGCCAGAGCGCGACGTCCTCGACCGCGAGCTTGGTCTCGCCGGTCTCGATGCGCGCGAACGACAGCAGGTTGTCGATCAGCTCGATGAGCCGGTCGATGTTCTTGAGCGCCACCTGCAGGCCGCGCTCCTGCTCCGGCGTGAGAGGCCCGAGCTTCCGCTTCAGGATCATCTCGGTGTAGCCCTTGATCGACACCAGGGGGGTGTGCAGCTCGTGCGACACGTTGGCCAGGAGGTTCGATTTCATCTCGTCGAGCGAGCGCAGCTCGGTGTTGATCCGCTCGAGCGCGACGTTCCGCTCGCTCAGGCTGGCACGGCTCTCGTGCAGCTCGCCGACCTGGCTCTCGAGGCCGTGCTTCGCGGCGTTCAGATCGGTGACTTCCGCCGCGAGACGTCGCTCCGCATCGACCCGCGCGGTCACGTCGCGCAGGGTGACGATCACGCCGATGGTCTCACCCGTCCGCGCCGCGATCGGCGCCGCGGCGAGATCGATGGCCCGCCGCACGGCGCTCCCGGTCTCGACCCCGGCGCGCGCCGCGTCGCATCCCTCCC
>DATKFL010000256.1:0-4144 GCA_035511355.1 Dongiaceae bacterium | reverse complement strand
GCGAGGCGTGCAGCCGCAGCGCGGCGCTCAGGGCGCCGAATTGCACCCACCGCGTCAGCATCTCCGGGTCGCGTCCGCCGCGATGTCCGCCGATGTCGTGCGACCAGAAGAAGGCGCCGGCATTCCCCGCCGCCGCGGTCGCCGGCACCTCGAACTGGAGCACCGGCCAGAGGGCGTTGGCGTCGCCGCTGAAATGTCCGACATTGCGCTGGTCCCCGAGGCCGGCGAACCGGCTCAGGATCTGCCCGCGCCGGCCGTCGCGCGCCGCGCGGCGGTAGTAGATCTCGTTCAGCCAGGCGAGATGGGTGAGCCCCGGGATGCGGGTGTTCGGCTGCTGCTGCCAGTCGACCCAGAAGAAGTCGATGCCGGCGCGCTCGAGCGGCGCCTGGACCTCCGCGAGCAGCGCCTGCATGTAGCGCCGGTCGGTGTCGTCGAACCGGAGCGTGCCGCCGGCCCCGGGGTCGGCGCCGAGCGCGCGCATGAACGCGGCATAGGCGTCCTCGTGCGGCGCCACCCCCTCGGACGGATGCAGGTTGAGGGTGACGAGAAGACCGCGACCGTGCAGCCACCCGATCAGCCCTTCGGCGTCCGGCAGGAGGTCGCGGTTCCACGACCAGCCGGTCCAGCCGGCGCGGTGCCAGTCGGTGTCGAAGACCACGATGTCGAGCGGAAACCCCTGGGTGCGGTACTCCTCGACGATGTTCTTGTAGTCCGCGGACGTGAGCGGCCAGTAGCGCGAATACCAGGAACCGAGGAATGCCCGGCGCGGCAGCGGCACCCCGCCGGAGACCGCGCCGAGCGCCCGGAGCCCGGCGGCGTAGTCGGCCCCGTACCCGAAGAGATACCAGTCGTCGCCGGCGCCCTCCGGCCGCGGCATCACCCAGCCGTCTGCGGTGAGCAGGGCGCTCTTCGAGTCGTCCTTGAGGTACCAGCCGTCGCGCGACAGGATCCCTTCGCCGAGATCGACCGGCCCGCGCGCCGCCCCCAGACCGCGGAGCGCCCCGCCGAGGTTGCCGGCATTGCGCTCCCCCGGGGTCCAGACGATCGGCGCTTTGCCGCCGGCGATCACGGCGCGCAGGTTGCCGGCGCCGGGCGGGGCGCCGTCGTCGACGAAGGTGATCTGGATGCGCCCGGTGTCGATCCGGGTGCTGTGCCCTGCGCGGGTGACCCGGGTGGCGACCGGCGGGTTCCCGGCGCGCGCCGCGGCGAAGATCGACGGCGCGTCGATGAAGCGGTCCTGCGGCGAATGCTCGATCCGGACGCACTCTGGAGTGATCACGGTGAAGCGGACATGTCCCGCCCGGATCGTCTCCCCCGGCGGGGGCGCGCCGCGACCGCACCCGGTGAGGACCGCCGCGATCGCGAGCGCCGTGATCTCGTGCGCCGGCAGCGCAAGCCTCCCCATCGCCGGAGCGGCCGGGCGCCGCCGCAGCGCGCCGCCGATCACTTCGATGTGCCTCCGCCGCCGATGTAGCCGAGCGATTTCAGCCGGTCCTGGAGCTCGTCCGGCACCGGGGTCGCATCCCGATCCGCGCGCCCCGGGTCCTGCGCGACGATGGCGAGCAGCGCCTGCTTCAGACGCGCCGCGTCGGCCGGGTCCCGATCGACGAGGTTGGTCGTCTCGCCCGGGTCGGCCTCGAGGTCGTACATTTCCCAGACCGGCTCTGGGTCGCGCGGGATCAGGATGATCTTGAACCGGCCGTCGCGCAGCATGCGCCACTTGCCCGCGGTCCCCTCGATGTACTGCCGCGGGTTCTCCTTGAAGTAGTTGCGCCCCGACTCGCAGTAGGCCGGCGGCACCGGGCCGCTCTCCTCGCCGCGCGCCCGCTTCACGAGACTCCTCCCCTGGAGCCCGTCCGGGATCGGCAGGCCGGCGAGGTCGAGGACCGTCGGCATGATGTCGATGGTGCGCGCCACGACATCGATGACCGCGCCCGCGGGGAGCAGGCCGGCCGGGGCGGCGACGATGAACGGCACGCGCACCACCGGCTCGTAGAGGTAGGCGCCGTGCTCGAAGAAGTAGTCGTGCTCGCCCAGCCCCTCGCCGTGGTCGGCGGTCACGACGACGATGGTGCGCGCGGTTTCCCCGAGCCCGTCGACCGTCGCCATGAGGTCGCCGATCGCCTGGTCCGAGAAGGCCACCTCGCCGTCGTAGTGCGCCACCGCGTGCTCCATCTCGCGGGCCGGCAGGCGCGTGACCCCGAAGATCAGATCGCCGCGCCGCGGGTCGGGCTTCTGACCGGTGTTGAAGGTGTGCGCCCCTTTGTAAGCGGGATCGAACTTCTCGCCGAAGGGCGGCGGCGCGGTGTACGGCCAGTGCGGCGCGTCGTAACGCATCCAGAGAAAGAACGGCCTGGTCGAGCCGCGCCGGCTCCGAAGCCACGCCGACGCCTTGCCGGAGGCGTCGCGATCGTCGCGCGACGGCCGGTAGACCTTCGACCCGTCGGGCGCGAGGTAGACATCGGGGTCGTACATCTCGAAGTCGCGGTGCAGTCCGACGTTCAGCCCCTGGGTCACCGCGAAGGTGTCGTAGCCGTGATCCCGCAGGACGCGGGTCAGCGTCAGCCGTCCTTCGAGGATGCCGACGTCCTGGCCTTCGTGCCGGAGGCCGTGCACGTACGGATAGACGCCGGTGAGGATCGACGGGAACGACTGCACCGTCCGTCCCGCCGCCGTGTAGGTCTGCCGGAAGATCACGCCGCGCCGCGCCAGCGCGTCGATGAAGGGGCTCGTCGCCCGCGCGTAGCCGAGACAGCCGAGATGATCCGGCCGGAGCGTGTCGACGGTGAGGAGCAGGACGTTGGGGGGCCGACCGCCGACCGCGGCACCGGGCGCCGACACGGCGCCGCCGGCGTCACCCCCCCGCCCGCAGGCGATCGCTCCGGCGACGATCCCAGGCACGACCCCAAGGAAAATGGCGGCAAGGCGAACCGGGGCGTGCGACGGGGCGGGCATGCGCCGGAATCGTAGCACGCCGATCCGGAGCGGCCCCGACCTCCCGGGCAGCACCGTCGCCGGCGCTCAGCGCTCCTCGATCAGTCGAGCAGCGGCCCCGGCACGACTCCGCGTCCCTGATGGATGGCGACGAAGTCGGTCAGCATGCCGAACGCGGTCTGCTCGACACCCGGGCTGGTGTTCGCAACGCGCATCTCGCCGGCGACGTCGGTGGTCAGGACCAAGCCGAGCGATCCCCGACCGAGCGTGGCGAGGAACTCTCCCGGCTGGAGCGACTCCGCCGTCACCCGCGCCGGCCCCGCGTCCGACCCCGACGCGGCGAGGCGCACGACGCGGCCGGAGGCGACCTCGGCACGGAGCCAGACGGGGTCGACCGCCGACACCGGCGTGCGATCGACATCGACCGGACGCAGGTCGCGCCCGCACAGGACGTTCGCCAGGATCGCCGCCTTGGCCGCCTGATCCCACCCGTCGAGATCGTTCGACGGATCGGCTTCGGCGATCCCGGCCGCCTGCGCGGCGCGCACCGCCGCGTCGAAGTCCTCGCCGCGCGCCACCGCCTCGAGAACCAGGTTGCTGGTCGCGTTCACGACGCCGCGAAAGGCGGTGACCCGTCCGACCGGCAGGGCGGTCTCGACCAGATCGAAGACCGGCAGGCAGTCGGCCACCGCCGACTCGAACCGGAAGCCCAGGCCGCGCTCCCGCGCCAGCCGCAGAAGCGACCGCGCCGCGAACGCCACCGGACCCTTGTTGGCGGTGACCACCGAAACGCCGCGTTCGAGGGCCGCGCGGACGTGCGTCGTCGCCGGCTCCCCGGTGCGCGCCTCGAGGGTCGTCCCTTCGAACAGGAGATCGATCGGCGCGGCCGCCAGCGCCGGCAGGAGGCCGGGCGTCCCGTTCCAGGCGCCGCCAAGCAGGCTCCGCGCCTCGAGCCCGGACGGATCGGCGACGGCACCCCGCCGCCGGGTTGCAGCGAAGGTGACGGTGAACTCGATCCCGTGCCGCCGTCGCAGCTCGTCGCGGCGCGCTTCGAGAAGGCGCAGGAGGGCTGCGTTGACGTTTCCGAAGCCGAGGAAGCCGATTCGCCAGCGCCGCATGCCGTACATGGTGTAGCACACCTTGTTGCGTTCGCATCTGGCGAGGGTGGGCGGGGCGCCGTCTGCGGGTGAACAGGACCGTCGAGCGAACC
>DATKFL010000255.1:0-2158 GCA_035511355.1 Dongiaceae bacterium | reverse complement strand
CCGGCCCAGATCAGGAGCCAGCGTCCGACATCGCGTGCGCGCGGCCGGACCAGTCCGACCCGGTCGCTGCCGGCGTTGCCGCGCCGGAGGGTCACGGTGGCCATCACGACCGCCAGGGCGGCCGGCGCGGCCAGCTTGAGGAGCGTCGGTCCGAGCGCGGGATCCACGGGCGCGGATGCTACCACCCGGGAGGGCTGGTGAGACAGGCCGCGGCCGGCCGGCGCCGGGGGGGTATGGCACCGGCCGGCCGCGCCGTCACGTACCTGCCGTCTAGCCTCCCGCCCGCACGGTGGCGGGACGCGAAGCGGAGGGCAGGGAGAGAGGTCCCTGTGGCCGGGCGGCGATCGGCCCGGCGGCGTCGCCGGGATCGCGGCGACGCTGGTCGCGCCGCCGCCAGGCGATCGGCGTCATCCCCGTGTAGGCGAGGAAATGCCGATGCAGGGTGCGGGCGCTGGTGTAGCCGCAGCGCGGGGCGACGACCTCGAGACTGTCGGTGCCGTTCGCGAGCTCGCGCGTGGCCGCCTGCACGCGGCAGAGATCCAGGACCACTTTCGGGGAGTACCCGATCCAGCGATACGACAGCCGTTCGAGCTGGCGCGCGCTGACCCCCAGCTCGCGCGCGATCACCTCCTCGCCGCGCTCGGCGTACACCAGCGAGCGGGCCATCTCGAGGAACCGCCGCTCGCGCGGACCCCAGCCCGGCGTCGACATCAGCGCGTCGCGATCTTCCCAGGCGGTCCGGTGCGTCGTGCGCGGTCGGGCGGTGCGCAGCGCGCGCGCCACCGCCGGTGCCTGCACGACGCGCCCCGGGTAGGCCGCTTCGAGCGCCGCATACACCTGGGGGGCGACGGGGCGATCGAGATAGAGGACCTCGCGCAGGCGATGATCGCCGCGCCACGACTGCAGGACGACGAGACAGCAGCGCTGGATCGACTCCGGGTCGACGAGCAGGTCCATGAAGCGATGCGGCATCCGGCCGCGGCTCAGGCAACTGGTGGCGACCACCACGCCGCGCTCCATCGGGCCGGAGAGCATGCGGGTGAGGAGCTCCGAACGGGTGAGAACCAAGAGGCTGGGGCAGGTGACCATGACCTTTCTCCCTTTCGGGCGGAGCGACCGAGGCGGCTCGGACGGTCCGTCTGAAAGAGACAAAGGCAACCGGCGTGCCGGTCGCGGCCGGAAGTCGACGGCGACGCGCAAGTCACAATGGGTCAGCGCGTTGACCAGGGTTTCGTGCCGGAGACGGCGGCCTTCGCATCCCCTTGGATCGCGAGTTGTGAGACTGATATGAGACTGTCAGCCTCGATCCAGCCGGGATTCGAGTGGGGAACGGACGGTCTCGCTTGTCGTCTCATAGTGTCTCATCGGTCGGCGCGGGCGCCGCCGGCTGAGACCGTGATCCCGTCGTTCCCGTGCGAGCCACGTCGGACGGGGCGTTCGACGTGCGACCCACCGCCGCGGCCACCTTCTCGATCTCCCGCATCAGGGTCCGGAAGGCCGCCGGCGTGAGACTCTGGCGCCCGTCGCTCTCGGCGCGCGCCGGGTCGGGGTGCATCTCGATGATCAATCCATCCGCGCCGGCCGCGATGCCGGCGCGCGCCAGGGCGCCGACGAGCTCCGAGCGCCCCGCGGCGTGACTGGGGTCGACCAGGATCGGCAGGTGCGTCCGCTCGCGCAGGACCGCGACCGCCGCGACGTCGAGCGTGTTGCGGGTCGCGGTCTCGAAGGTGCGGATGCCGCGTTCGCACAACGCCACGCGCGGATTGCCGGCGGCGACCACGTACTCGGCGGCGAGCAGGAGCTCCTCGAGGGTCGACATCAGGCCGCGTTTCAGGAGGACCGGCCGCGGTTGCGCCCCGACCGCCTGCAGCAGGCGGAAATTCTGCATGTTGCGCGCTCCGACCTGCACGACGTCGGCGTGCCGCGCCACGAGGTCGACGTCCTCGGGCGCGACGCACTCGGTCACCACCGGAAGACCGGTCTCGGCGCGCGCCTCGGCGAGGAGCTCCAGCCCCTCGCGACCGAGCCCCTGGAACGAGTAGGGCGAGGTGCGCGGCTTGAACGCCCCGCCGCGCAGCATCTGCGCGCCGGCGTCGGCGGCGGCGTGCGCCGCCGCGAGGATCTGGGCGCGCGATTCGACCGCGCACGGGCCGGCGAT
>DATKFL010000254.1:0-8387 GCA_035511355.1 Dongiaceae bacterium | reverse complement strand
AAGGGATCAACCCCTTCGCCTCGATGTCGGGCTGCCTGCCGCTGCTCGCGCAGATGCCGATCCTGTACGCCTTCTACACGGTGCTGACGATCTCGATCGAGTTGCGGCACGCGCCGTTCATGCTCTGGGTCCGGGACCTCTCGCTGCACGATCCGTACTACGTGACGCCGATCCTGATGGGCGCCACGATGCTGATCCAGCAGTTCATGACCTCGGCGGCGATCGCCGATCCGGTGCAGCGCCGGATGATGTACGTCATGCCGGTGATGTTCACCTGGTTCTTCCTGAATCTGCCCTCGGGGCTGGTGCTATACTGGCTCGTCAACAATCTCATCGGAATCCTTCAGCAATATCTGGTCAACAAGGAGGCGGACGCGCGCCAGACGGCGGCGTCCGCGGCGTGACGCGATGACCCAGGCCGACGAAACGACCCGCCCCGACGATCGCGAAGACGCTGACGACGGCCCGATGGTGGTCGCCGACCCGGCCGAGGTCGAAGCGCTCACCCGCCAGATGCTCGAAGGGCTCGGGCTCGCGGTGACCGTCACGGTGAAGGACGCCGGCGAGACCCTCGAGGTCGACGTCGACGGAGCCGACCGCGATCTCCTGATCGACCACAAGGGCGAGGCGCTCGACGCGCTGCAGTACCTGGCGAACCGGATCATCTACCGCGGCCGCACCGGCAAGAAGATCCACTTCGACAGCGGCGGCTACCGCCGCGGCCGCGAGGACGAAATCGTCGAGTCGGCGCGCCGCGCCGCCGGCGCGGTGAAGGAGCGCGGCCGCGAGCAGATGCTCAACCCGCTCAACCCCTACGAGCGGCGCCTGGTGCACATCGCGCTCGCCGAGATCGACGGCATCGGCACGCGCAGCATCGGCGACGGGTTCCTCAAGCGGATCGCCATCTTCCTCAAGGACGACGCGACCCGCCGCCACGACCGCTGACGCGGCCGGGCGCCCGACGCCGGCCGTGTCCGAGACCCCTCCCCGCAACGACACCATCGTCGCCATCGGCACGCCTCCGGGCCGGGGCGGAGTCGGGATGGTGCGCCTCTCTGGGCCGCGCGCGGCGGCGATCGCCGACGCGCTCTTCCACGCTGCGGCGCCGGCCGCCGGCCGCGCCGCGACCGTCGCGGCGCCCCCGGACACGCCGCCGCGCGACGCCGGCCTGCACGGCCGGGCGCGCTACGGCACCTTTGTCGACGTCGACGGAGTCGCGATCGACGCCGGGTATCGGATCGGGTTCCGCGCAGCGGCGTCGTTCACCGGCGAACCGACCGAGGAGCTCTGGGCGCACGGCAGTCCGATGGCGCTGCGCGCCCTGGTCGAGGCGGCGGTGGCGCGCGGCGCCCGCGCCGCCAGCCCGGGCGAGTTCTCGCTCAGGGCGTTTCTCAGCGGGCGCATCGACCTGACGCAGGCGGAGGCGATCCGCGACCTGGTCGAGGCGCGCACCCGGCACCAGGCGCGCGCCGCGCACGAGCAGGCGACGGGACGGCTGTCGGCGGCGGCGGGCGCGATCAAGGAGCGGCTGATCGACGTCATCGCGCGGGTCGAGGCGGCGATCGAATTCGCCGAGGAGCCCGAGGCGGAGCGCTTTCTCCCCGACGGCGGCATCCTGCCGGCGATCGCGGCGCTGCGCGACGACGCACAGCGGCTGGTCGGAACCTACGAATCCGGTCGCCGGCTGCGAGACGGCGCGATCGCGGTCCTCGTCGGCGCTCCCAACGTCGGCAAATCGAGCCTGTTCAACCGCCTCCTCGAAGAGGAGCGCGCCATCGTCACGCCGATCGCCGGCACCACGCGCGATCTCATCGAGGAGAGTCTCGACCTCGGCGGCGTGCCGGTGCGCCTGGTCGACACCGCCGGGCTGCACGAGGCCGGCAACGACGCCGACGCCGAGGCGGTGCGGCGCGCGCGTGCCGCGGCCGCCGGCGCCGACCTGCTGATCGCGGTCGTCGACTGGACTCGACCGCTCGCCGCCGCCGAGGAGAAGGCGCTCGCCGGGCTCGACCCCGCGCGCACGCTCCTCGCGGTGAACAAGACCGACGCGCAGCGCGGCCTGCCGCTCGAGGCGGTGCTGGCCCTCCGGAAGCGCTTCCCGGCGTTCGAGCTGTCGGCGCGCACCGGCCAGGGAGTCGCCGATCTGCGGCGCGCCCTGGTCGATCGGCTGGCGAGCGCCACGGCGCTCTCCCCCGACGAGGCCTTCCTGTCGACGTTACGGCAGCGGGATCTTCTCGCCGACGCGGCGACGCATCTCGGCCGCGCCCTCGGCGCCGGACGGGACGGCCTCGGAGGCGAGTACCTCGTGGTCGATCTGCGCGACGCCCTCGATCGCCTCGGCGCGCTCACCGGCGAGGTCGGGGTCGAGGAAATCTACGCGCGTCTGTTCGCGTCGTTCTGCATCGGCAAATGAGCGGGGACGATCGGGTGCGCGATCAGGCGTTCGACGTCGTGGTGATCGGGGCGGGACACGCCGGCTGCGAGGCGGCGCTCGCCGCGGCGCGAATGGGGGCGGCGACCGCGCTTCTGACCCTCGACGCCGGGGCGGTGGCGCGCATGTCATGCAATCCGGCGATCGGCGGACTCGCGAAGGGGCACCTGGTGCGCGAGATCGACGCCCTCGGCGGCGAAATGGGACGCGCCATCGACGCCACCGGGATCCAGTTCCGCCTGCTCAACGCCAGCCGTGGTCCGGCGGTCCAGGCGCCGCGCGCCCAGGCCGACAAGGATCTCTACGCCGCCCGGATGCGCGCCGCGGTCGAGGCGACGCCGGGGCTGACCCTCGTCGAGGGCGAGGCCGAGGACCTCCTGGTCGAGGACGGCCGGATCCGCGGCGTGCGCCTGGCGCGCCGCGAGGACCGGCCCGGGCTCTCCCACCTCGGCGCCGCGGCGGTCGTGGTCACGAGCGGCACGTTCCTGCGCGGTCTCATCCATGTCGGGCTCGAGAGCCGTCCCGGCGGCCGCATTCACGAGCGCGCCGCTGTCGGACTGTCGGCGGCGCTCGCGCGGCTCGGCCTGCCGCTGGGTCGTCTCAAGACCGGCACGCCGCCGCGCATCCGGCGCGAGTCGGTCGACCTCGCGCGGCTGCAGCCGCAACCGGGCGATCCGGTGCCGGTCCCCTTCTCGTTCGAGACCGAGCGGATCGACCGGCCGCAGATCGACTGCCACATCACCTGGACCGGCCCGGCGACCCACGACCTGATCCGCGCGCACCTCGACCAATCGCCGCTGTACACCGGGGTGATCAAGGGAATCGGCCCGCGCTACTGTCCGTCGATCGAGGACAAGGTGGTGCGCTTCGCCGACCGCGACCGGCACCAGATCTTCGTCGAGCCGGAGGGTCTCGAGCATCCCTGGATCTACCTGAACGGACTGTCAACCAGCCTCCCCGAGGAGGCCCAGGTCCGCATCGTCCGCACCCTCCCCGGTTTCGAGGAGGCGGTGGTGGCGCGTCCCGGGTACGCCGTCGAATACGACTACGTCGATCCGACCGCATGCACCCACGCGCTCGAAACCCGCGCCGTGCGCGGACTTTTTCTCGCCGGTCAGATCAACGGCACGACCGGGTACGAGGAGGCGGCGGCGCTCGGGCTGGTCGCGGGGATCAACGCCGCCCGGTCGGTCCGGAAGCGGGCGCCGTTCATCCTGTCGCGCGGCGAGGCGTACATCGGCGTCCTGGTCGACGATCTCGTGCTCAAGGGGACGAGCGAGCCGTACCGGATGTTCACCTCGCGCGCCGAATACCGCCTCCTGCTCGACATCGACAGCGCCGACCTGCGCCTGACGCCGCGCGGGCGGGAGCTGGGACTGATCGGCGACGCGCGGCACGCGGCGTTCGAAGCGCGCGCGGCGCGCGTCGGCCGGTTCGCGGCGACGCTCGAGTCGACGTCGATCCTCCCTGACGCCGCGACCGCGGCCCGGGCGCGCGCCCTGCTCGGCATCGCGCTCGACGAGCCGACCACGGCGGCACGGCTGCTGCGCCGGAGCGACGTGAGCGCCGAGGGGATCGAGGCGTTTCTCGGGGCCGCGCTCGTGCCGGAGGGGTTGACGGCGCGCGAACGGCGCGCGGTGGCGGAGCGGATGCGCTACGGCGGCTACATCGCCCGCCAGGAGCGCGACCTCGACCGCTTGCGACGCGAAGAAACCCGCGCCATTCCTGAAGATTTCGACTACCAGGGGGTCGCCGGGCTGTCGCGCGAGATCGTCGAGACGCTGCTGCGCGTGCGGCCGCGCACCCTGGCGCAGGCGGCGAGGCTCCAGGGGGTCACGCCGGCGGCGTTGACGCTCCTGAACGTCTACCTGGAAAAGCGGCGCCGGGCGCGGACTATTTCAGGAAGCGATCCCGGAGCTCGACCCCGAAGAACTGATACTGGCTGTACCGCTGGGTCAGGAACGACGTGAGCTCGCGATTCCCCTCGCCATCGACCAGGAAGGTCTGGTGCTCTGCCTCGTCCGGGAGCGACAGTCTCCGGTAGTCGTTGAGGAAGGTGATCGAGTAGCGCCCGCCGGCCGGCTTGTGCGCCATCTGGAAGATGAGGAAGCGGGTCGCCTGGCGGTACTCGCGCAGCGCCTGCGCCAGCCGGTCCTCCTGATCGGCCGGCTCCGCCTCCACCTTCAGGAAGTTGTAGTTCTCGGCGTCGACCCAGACCTTGCCGCTCCATTCGTAGATCGTCCGCCCGGAGGTGTACGGGAGCGGGGCGGTGAACTTGATGACGTACGCATGCCGGAGCGCGAACCACTCGTCGCCGACGTACTCGAACTTGAACAAATGCTGACGCGCCGGCGAGAAGATCAGCGTCCAGGAGTAGGCGTCGGGGAACTCCTGGTCGACGTCGACCTCCGGGCCGCTATGGTCGTCGCGACTATCGTGTTTCTGGCGATAGGGGCGATACCGTTGCGCTTCGGACTCGACATACATGTAGTCGTATGATTCGCTCTTGTTCGGATGCTCCGAGTCGCGGATTGTCTCCAGACAGACGAATCGCAGAGCGATCGATTCGTAGGTCGCCGCCTTTTCACCGAGCGAGGCAAGGAGCGCCGCGATCTCGGGCGCAGGGCCCGGGGCGGCGCTGTCGACGCCGCTCCCCTTCTCGCGCGGCGGGCGGGGATCGACGCCTGGGCGCGGCGACGGCTTGTCTTTCGGTGGAGTCGACGGGCTTCCCTGGGGAGGTGTCGGCGGCGGCGGGGTCGGCTTGGCGGCCGCAGCGGCGACGGCCAGAGGACCCGCGGCTCGACCGCCGGGAGAACCGCCCAATCCGCCCGCGAGAATCGGGGTCGCCCAGAAGACTCCGGTCGCGGCGGCACCCGTCAGGGCGATCCAGAAGACGTGCAGCAGACGATGACGTGGGCCACGGCGATCTCGTGCCGCGTCAACGGTTGGAGCCGAATCCACGAACACCCCCTCGCGTGATAAGTTGCGCGGTATGGTAACCCGAGAGGGGTCGGGAGAGTCAGGGGACCTCGTCGCTTTCCGCGATGATCTGGCGAGGGCCGCCGACGATCTGGGGACTCCCCTCCCCTCGACAACGCTCGATCGGCTCACCATCCACTATCGACTCCTCCGCGAGTGGAGCGAGCGGATGAACCTGACCGGGCTGCGGACGCGAAAGGCGATCCTCGATCGGCACTTCGTCGAGCCTCTGGTCGCCGCTCAATACATGGAGGGGGAAGGAACGCTCCTCGACCTCGGATCGGGGAACGGCTTCCCCGCCGTCCCGCTCGCCATCCTCCATGAGGGCACCCGCCTGGTCCTGGTCGAGGCCTCGGAAAAGAAGTCGACCTTCCTGTGGATCGTTTTGAGAGAGGTCGGTCTGAAAGCCGCACAGGTCGTGACGCTGCGCGCATGTCGACGCGCCGACCTGAGCCGGCACCTCCCGGTCCGCTGGCTGACCTTCCGGGCGCTCAAGATCGACGACGTTCTTTCGGGAGCGAACCCCGATCTGCTCGAGCCGGGCGGCCGGATGATGGCCTTCGTGTCAGAAGCGGAGGCGGAGCGTCTTGCCGCGACTCCCCCGTCGGGTCTCCATCATGTCGCCGTCCATCCGCTCCCCAAATCACCCGGCGACGTCGTCGCCCTCTTCGCACCTGAATCGGACACGACTTCGTCCCCTGATCGCACCGCGACCTAGTCGATCGGCGCGTCGACCACTCCGGGATGTTCCACGTGGAACATTTGGGGGGGCCGGCCCGCGATGCGATGTGCTAGTCTCGCCCCCGTCATGGGTCGCGTCGTCGCCATCGCGAATCAGAAGGGCGGAGTCGGAAAAACCACGACCGCCATCAGCCTTGCGGCCGCGCTTGCCATTGCCGAGCGGCCGACTCTCCTCATCGATCTCGACGCGCAATGCTCAGCCACCAAGGGACTCGGCCTCAAGGCCGGCCCGGCCGGCGACATGTACAGCGCCCTTTCGGGCGAAGTTCCCATGTCGGAGATTCTCATTCCGACGGAACTTGAATATCTCTCAGTGGCGCCGGCGAGTCGCGACCTCGTCGGCATCGAACTGGAGATGGTTTCGAGCGAAGGGCGCGAATTCCGCCTGAAATCAGCCATCGAGTCGGTTCGCGATCGGTTCGATTACATCCTGATCGACTGTCCGCCGAGCCTCGGGCTTCTGACCGTGAACGCCATGGCGGCCGCCGATGGGCTCTTGATTCCGGTGCAGTGCGAGTACTTCGCCCTCGAGGGAGTCTCGCAGATGGTCGAGACGCTGCAGCGGATCCAGGCGGCGCTCAATCCGGCGCTGGTGATCGACGGGGTGCTCCTGACGATGTTCGACCAGCGAGCCAATCTCTCGCGTCAGGTCGTGCACGAGCTGCGCGAGTACTTCAAAGAGAAGGTCTACAAGGCGGTCGTGCCGCGGAATGTCCGTCTCGGCGAGGCGCCCAGTTTCGGGCGTCCCATCATGCTCTACGACATCCGGTCCCGAGGGGCCGATGCCTACATGAACCTGGCGCGCGAGGTGATACGCAGCTATGAAAAGACAAGCACTCGGGAAAGGACTCAGCAGCCTCATCCCTGAGGCACCGGCAGCGATGAAGCCCGAGGCCGGGCTTCTCATGCTCGACGTCGATCGGATTCAACCGAGCCCGCTGCAGCCGCGGCACGACTTCACCGGCCTCGAGGGGCTGGTCGACTCGATCCGCGAGAACGGCATCGTGCAACCGGTCATCGTCCGCCAGGAAGGGGAGCACTACGAGCTGATCGCAGGGGAGCGTCGCTGGCGGGCGGCGCAACTGGCTGGCGTCATGAAGGTGCCCGCCGTCATCAGAAAGGTGGCCGACGATCGGGTGCTCGAGCTGGCGCTCATCGAGAACATCCAGCGCAAGGATCTGAACCCGATCGAAGAGGCGAAGGCCTACGACCTCCTGGTCTCGCAGATGCACCTGTCGCAGGCCGACATCGCGAAGCGCGTCGGACGCGAACGATCGTCTGTGGCTAACTCGTTGAGACTGTTGAAGTTACCAGATTCACTGCAGCGCCTCCTGCAGGAAAACACGCTGTCGTTCGGGCATGCGAAGGCGATCATGGCAATTTCGGAACCGGCGACCCAGATTAGGGTCGCCGACGAGGTGGTACGGCGACTCCTGTCGGTGCGCGAGACCGAGGCCCTGGTGAAGAAACTCCTGGAGCCGGCGGCGCCGAAGAGCGGCGCGGCTCCGGGCGGGGTGGCGGGCGCGGTCGATCCGAATCTCCAGGCTGCCGAAGCGCGTCTCCGTGAGCGGCTCGGCACCAAGGTCCGGATCGTCCGGGCAGGGAAGCGCGGCCGGATCGAGATCGAGTTCTACTCCGAAGAGGAGCTCGACCGGCTCTTCACGCACATCATGGAGCGGGGGCACTGACGCCGGAGCCCCGGCCGACGACGAGGTGAGGAATGAAATCAGGCTTCGTGATGCCGTTCAGCAAGGAGAACGTCATGCGTGACCACGCCGGGCAGGACGACATCTCGGGGTTCCTCGCCGAGGGGACCGAGATCAAGGGGGAGATCCGCTTCCGCGAGCTGATGCGCATCGACGGCAAGGTGAGCGGCACGATCGTCTCGGAAGGGGAGCTGGTGATCGGCGAATCGGGGGTGGTCGAGGCCGAAGTGAAGGTCGGCACCCTCTCGGTCAGCGGCAAGCTGACCGGCAAGGTGCACGCCGGCGAAAAGATCGAGATCCACCCGAAGGGGCGGGTCGACGGCGAGCTGAACCTCGCGAAGCCGAACCTGGTGATTCACGAAGGGGGAGTGTTCGAGGGGACGATCGAGATGGGATCGCCTTCCACCTCGAGCCGGCGCGGCGACGAGGTCGACGGTGAATCGACCATCCCCGCGGTCGAGGCGTTTCGCCGGTCCTGATCTGCAATAACCTGCGCCACGAGCGGAAAAACAAAGGGCGGCCCGGATTTC